>JAUZEU010000226.1 GCA_030838885.1 Bryobacterales bacterium
ACTTTTACCCCGAGGCGGAGTTCCTCTACACGGGGATGGCGCACCGGGCAAACCAAACTTTTGAAGACAGCCTGTTCGATGGCGACGAAAACGCGATCGTGGACTTCAAGTACTCCAACAATGAAAAACTGACCTGGTGGTTCGACCATCACCAGAGTGCTTTTCTCAGCCCGGAAGACGCGCAGCATTTCAAAACGCATCCCTCGCCGAAAAAGATGTTCGACATCTCGTTCAAGTCATGCACGAAATACATCCGGACGAAGGCGCAACAGTTGTGGGGCTTTACAGCACCCGATCTCGACGACCTGGTCCACTGGGCTAACATCATTGATGGCGCCCAGTATGCCGACCCTAAAACCGCCGTGGAACTGGGTGCGCCGGCAATGAAGCTGACCCTGGTGATCGAAGGCTCGAAGGGTTCTGACATGGTGCAGCAGATCATCCGCTATATGCAGCACATTCCGCTTGCGGAGATTGTGGAAAAGCCGGAAATCCAGGAGATCTATAAGCCGTTGTACGAACGGCATCTGCGCTCCCTGCAGATCATTCGCGACAATGCTGATGAAACGGGCGGCGTGATTACGTTCGACCTGACCGGTTACGACCTGGAAGGCTACAACAAATTTATTCCTTATTACCTTTATCCAAGCGGGATTTACACCGTCGCGGTGAGCCCGTCGACTTTCCGTACCAAGATTTCGGTGGGCTCGAATCCCTGGGCACCAGTGGAACCGGCACACAATCTTGCCACTATCTGTGAGCGCTACGGCGGTGGCGGCCATGCGCGGGTGGGCGCCATCAGTCTGGAGCCCGGCCAGGTGGATGAGGCCCGTCGTATCGCTGCCGAAGTGGCCGCGGAACTGCGCAGCTAATGCCTGTTGTTACGGCTGCGCGGCTGCGCGAGTGGTCGCAACGTGTTTTGCAGGCCGCGGGCGTTCGCGAACAGGATGCGCAACTGGTAGCGAATTCCCTGGTGGCCGCGAGTCTGCGCGGCGTCGATTCACACGGCTTTCATCTCCTGCCGCACTATCTGGACCAGATCGCTGCAGGTGATGTTGACCCGGCACAGACGGGTTCCATAGCAACTGAGTCCGGCGCGTGCATAGTGTATGACGGCTGTAACGGTCTGGGCCAGGTGGTGGCCGATATCTGCTGCGGCCACGCCATCCGTCTGGCCAGAGAATTCGGCCTTGGCATGGTCACGGCCCGCGAATCGAATCACTTCGGAACGGCAGCCTGGTGGGCAATGAAAATGGCAGCACAAGGTCAGATTGGCCTGGTCTTCTGCAACGCCTCGCCGATCGTTGCGCCGTGGCAGGGCAAAGAGGGCCGGTTCGGCACCAATCCGATCTGTATGGCGGTGCCTGTGGGCAAGCACGAACCATGGCTGCTCGATATGGCGACCACCACTGTGGCTGCCAACCGGATCTTCAAAGCGCATACGAATCACGAGCCCACCATTCCGGCGGGCTGGGCGATGGATAAAGAGGGCAACGCGACAACCGACACTGAGGCGGCCTACAGCGGGCTTTTGATGCCCCTGGGCGGCTACAAGGGTTCGGGGTTGGCCATGATGGTGGAGATCCTCTGCGGCGTGATCAGCGGCGGGGCGATGAGTACGCAGCTGGGCGGTCTGCGCGTGCGCGGGAAGAAGTTCCGCGCCAGTCAGACCTTCATCGCGATCGATGTATTGCGAATGCAGCCGGAGTTCCGGGAGCGGATTGACTGGCTCATTGACCAGGTGAAATCCACCGCGCCCGCCAGTGGCTTCAACGAAGTTCTGGTCGCTAATGAGCCGGAACTGCGGACGGAACGGGTGCGGCTGAAATCGGGCATTCCCATTCCGGACGGCACTTACGAAGCATTGCTGAATGCGGCCGCGCGTTTTGGCATGGACGACTCCGGGCTGCGCGGCTGAGGGCAAATCGGCACACTGATAAACTCGCGTTTGGACATGAAGAGATCGCGAGCCGTTCAGGCGTTTCTGGTAATCTCGGCTGCAAGCGCGCTCAGCAGCTGCGGACAGAAGCATCTGGCCGAGCGCCGTTGCGTGGATGAGAACGGCAGTTTCACCGATGACCGGAATTGTATGTCGTCCCCTGTTCCCGGATCCCCTCACCATTTTGCGTGGGTTTACGCCCCGGAAGGCGCAACAAACAAAAGCAGTGACGAAAGCACTCCGGCTACTGAGAACCCAAAGGCGACGACCCGCGGCGTGATCGGCGGGGAAGGCTCGGTGACTGGCGGCGGCGCAGGCGAGTAGTTGAAACGGCAAATGGTTACACCGCGGGCGAACTGGCAGGCTGAAGTAGAACGCGACGGACTGGCCTTTCATACGCCCGACGGAATCCCGTACTGGAATGAAGCCGCCTGCTATCACTTCACCTCCCGCGAGATCGATTTGATCGAAGGGACCACCGCTGAGTTGCAGCGCCTGTGTCAGGAAGCGGGAAATTTCATCATGGAGAATGATCGTTTCGACGATTTCCGAATCCCGGCGCCGGCCCGCGCTGTTATCCGGCAGGCGTGGGAGTCGGAACCGCCTTCCATCTACGGCCGTTTCGATTTAAGCTACGACGGTATCAACCCGCCGAAGCTGCTGGAATACAACGCGAATACGCCGACGTCTTTGCTGGAAGCCTCCGTTGTGCAGTGGCGCTGGCGTCTGGAAGCAATGCCGTCCACAGACCAGTTCAACTCTATCCACGAGAAGCTGATCTCAGGCTGGGCCGACATTCGTCCCCGCCTTCGTGGCGACAGGCTGCACTTCACCTCGATGCGGAACACCGAGGACGCGATGACGACTGCTTACCTGCGCGACACCGCCGAGCAGGCTGGCATCCGTACGGCAGGCCTCTTTGTTGAGGAGATCGGCTGGAACGCGCAGACCTGGCAGTTTCGCGATCTGGATGAAAACCGGATTCAGAGCCTGTTCACGCTCTATCCGTGGGAATGGCTGCTGAAAGACTTCAGCACGGAGATTCTGGAGACCTACGAGGACATGCTCTGGATTGAGCCGATCTGGAAGATGCTCTGGTCGAATAAAGCTCTGCTGGCCGTGCTCTGGGAAATGTTTCCCGGCCACCCGAACCTGCTGGAAGCTCATCTGGACGGGCCGCATGGCATGGCGGAGTTCGTGAAGAAGCCGCTGCTGTCGCGTGAGGGTGCAAATGTGACTGTCCATCGCAGCACAGGCGACATCGCAACCCATGGGACTTACGGGCGCGAGGGCTTTGTCTGGCAGGCGCTGGCACCCGACGCGGTCTTCGATGCAAAGCGGCCCGTGCTCGGATGTTGGGTTGTGACGAACCGCGGCCCGGCAGGCATGGGAATTCGCGAGAGCGACGGCCTGGTGACCGGGAATCTAAGTACCTTCGTGCCGCACTACTTCGATTGAAGTAGCGGTGACGGCCGATCAATCACTCTGGTGCGTCCGAAACCTCTGAGAAAGAGAATAAATCCGGCGCCCTCGGCATCCAACATAGCGTAGCCTTTGAAAACGTGCCATCTCCCGCCCCATCAGACACAATCGCTATCGCCGGAGCCACTGGCTACATCGGGGGTCGGCTCGCACCGCGCCTGCTCGATCTCGGCTATCGGGTGCGCTGCCTGGTGCGGTCCCCCGCGAAACTACAAGGACGCGAATGGACCGAAGGTCCGCGCACGGAGATCCGTGTAGCATCTCTCGATGACGAGGCGTCCGTCGCCTCCGGTCTGGAAGGTTGCGTCGCTGCGTACTATCTTGTCCATTCCATGGCCTCCGCCGGGGCCGGATATGCAGATCGCGATCAGGCTCTTGCGCTGACCTTCGCGGCGGCAGCGCGGAAAGCAGCCGTGCGGCGGATCATCTACCTCGGGGGCCTGGGCGAGACCGGGCCGGACCTCAGCCAGCACCTCGCGTCCCGCAGGCAGGTGGGTGAAGCTCTGGGTTCCACCGGTGTGCCGGTTACTGAACTCCGGGCAGCCATGATCATCGGTTCAGGCTCAGCCTCGTTCGAAATTCTGCGCTATCTGGTGGAGCGTCTGCCCGTCATGATAACTCCGAAATGGGTCAGCACGCGGTGCCAGCCGATTGCGGTGCGGAACGTGATCGGCTACCTGCTGGGCGTTTTGACCGTACCCGAGACCACCGGAGGCGTCTTCGATATCGGCGGCCCGGACGTGCTGCCGTACCGCGAAATCATGCGGATTATGGCTGACGAACTCGGCCTTCTCCCGCGCCGGATCATACCGGTTCCGGTGCTCACTCCGCGGCTCAGTTCCTACTGGATTCACCTCGTCACCCCGTTAAGCCATAACATCGCGATGCCTCTCGCCGAAGGCCTTCGGAACCCTGTCGTCTGCCGGGAAGACATCATTACAAAACTGATCCCGCAGAAGCTACTGAGCGTCCGCGAAGCAATTGATGCCGCTATTTCAAAGATCGCCGCGCATCACGTGGAGACTACCTGGTCTATGGCGGGGCCGATTCCAGGCGATCCGGACTGGGCCGGCGGCACCACCTTCCGCGATGAGCGCACGGCGGTCATTCAGGCTCCGGACTGGGCCGTTTACCGCGCTGTCTGTCGCGTTGGCGGAGGCAATGGCTGGTACAAGGCTGACTGGCTTTGGAGGATTCGCGGCTGGATAGATGTACTGGCGGGCGGCCCCGGTCTGCGCCGTGGCCGGCGTGACCCCGAGTTGGTCGCCTATGGAGAAGCGCTCGACTTCTGGCGTGTGGTGGGCGTTCAGCGGAACCGCTGCCTGTCACTGCGGGCTGAGATGAAACTGCCCGGCCAGGCTTTGCTGGAGTTCCGGATCGAGGCGCGCGGTGGTGCACAGTGCGCCCTCGAACAAGTGGCACTGTTTCAGCCGCTCGGGCTGGCAGGCCTGGCGTATTGGTACGCCGTACTGCCCTTTCACCACGTCGTGTTCACTGGCATGCTGCGAGGAATCGAGCGAGAAGCTCTGCGCCTTGCGGCAAAACAACCCCCCGGGGTGAGGAATGTCATTTGAGAACAGCCGCATCGCAATCATCGGGGCAGCCGGAGGCGGCCGCGCAGCCCTGGCCCGCAGACTGCGTTGAAGAGGGCGCAGTACTGCTTTACCGGGCCGGTCCGCAGACAAACTCGCCACGCCGGGAACCGAACTCGACGCGCAAACATTTCCGGTGGACGCCTCCAAAGTGAGCGATCCGGAGCAACTGATTGCCAGGATCAGCACCATTACCGGTATGTTCAATTGTGCCGGAAGTATTCTGCTGAAACCGGCACACCTCACCACGGAGGCCGAATGGATGCAAACAATCGAAGCGAATCTGACCACCGCCTATGCAACCGTACGTGCTGGCGCGAAGGCTATGCATGCCACTGGTGGTTCCATCCTTTTGTGCGCGACCGCAGCCGCGCGAACGGGCCTGGCAAACCACGAAGCCATCGCGGCGGCCAAGGGTGGCGTGATCGGCTTGACGCTTTCCGCGGCCGCAACCTATGCGCCGCGCAACATCCGGGTGAATTGCTAGCCCCTGGTTTGGTCGATACCCCGCTTCCAGCGAAAATCACGTCGAATGAAACAGCGTTGAAGGCATCGACCGCCATGCACGCGCTGGGGCGCATCGGAAAGACTGAAGATGTTGCCTCGGGAATCGCCTGGCTACTCGATCGCGGGAATGACTGGATTACCGGGCGGGTGTTAGGTGTCGACGGCGGGCTCGGCAGTATCCGCCCGCGCTGACCATTACTGCAGGGCCACAAAGGTCACCGGACTGGATCTCGCGCCACTCCGCACCACCACCGGAGCCCCGCTCTGCGATCCCAATCCACCCGGTATGCGGCAGTTAATTTGATCCAGCCCGGCGAAACCCGGTGCAGCGCCCGCATAAGTCACGGGACAATCCACGCCACCTACGCTCACCGAAGGCTGCACGATCGCATAATCGAACCCACCGCGCTTTTCTGTGGCCCCCAAGCCCGTCAGAAATAACGCAACATAATCGCCGGCGCGCAAAGGGTTGGAAGGCGAAACCACGACTCCCGTAAGCCCATTCACCGTAGCCGCCGTGTTTGTTCCCGGCTGACCGATCGTGAAAACCGCTGGGAAAGCGGGCTCGACCCACACGTTAATGGTCTGCGATCCACTCGCACTCTGCACTGCAAGCTTGTTCAGCCCGGGGCCCACCTGATCAGGCATCACTGCATTGATCTGCTGCCCCGACCCGTACAGAACCGTGAGGGTAACGCCATTCAGCGTCACGGCTGCCTGCTCCAGCCCGCTGCCATAAATCGAGATCAGCATGCGTGGCGCAACCACCAGCGGAAAGACCAGGGCAGCTGACGGAATTACAGCATTCACCACAGGGCCAGGCTTGAGAAGCACGGCCTGCGCCCCACCCGGTTGGACAGTTAGTGTACCAATGAAGCTCTGCGAACCCGCGTCTACCGCCAGACTGGCTGTACCCGCAGTGAGGAAGTCGGTATAGGCAATCTCGCTGTTCGACATGTTCAGTTTCTTCGCCGGCCCGCTTGAGGGCGTTGCCGTGACCGAACTCGGTTGAATAGTGGCATCGTTCGCCGTGCGCGCCCGAACAAGAACTCCACCGCCGAACTGAAGGATCGCATTCTGGTCGATATCGGCGCCGATTGATTGCCAGTCAGTGGTTCCATTCAGGAAAGAGGCGATAATGCGTCCGTTCTCGTCATTCGTGCTGGTCACCACCGCAATGCCTTTGGAGTTCGGCGCGCAAAAACCAGTCAGCGTGAGCAGACCCGGGCTGGCGACATGGCAAAGCGGCAGCACCCGCGTCCTGCCCGGCATGTAGAAGCGAAGTGAGGCACTGCTGAGCGCTACCAGTCCAT
>JAUZEU010000263.1 GCA_030838885.1 Bryobacterales bacterium
TACTCGCTGAGCGTCAAATACATCAGCTTCCCGCCCCGCTCCACCTGCATCACCAGCGGATCCGTAGTCTTCAGCCTGTCCACTGCCTCACGCAGCGCGTCCAGAGTAGACACGGGAACATTATTGACGCTGTAAATCACATCGCCCAGCTTCAACCCACCCTGCCCGGAATAGTCGCTCTCGCCTGACCGCGCCGCCACAATCACCCCATACGGCTTCCGTGTATCAGGCAGCACCTTAGCCAGTTCCTTCGTAATCTCAACCCCGACAATCCCCAGCTTCGCAATGCGGTTCGCTTCCGGCTTCACCAGATCCAGAAACCGAAACGGGTCGTCTTCCCTCTCCTTCACCTGCACCTGGGCCGAGAATCGGTCCTCATCCCGAATTGCCCCCACCGTCACCTTTTGATCCAGCCCGATCCGATAGAGCACTACTTCAAACTGCCGTGCATTCAACACGGGCCTGTCGTTGAGTGAAACTACGATATCGCCTGGCTTCAAACCACCCGCATCGGCCGGCCCTCCCGGGTCTACATCGCTCAGAATCGCACCCCAGTCCTGCTTCAGCCCCAATCCCGCGGCCAGTTCCGGCGTAACGCTCTGCGCCGTCACCCCAATCTCCCCGCGATGCACATGCCCGTCTTTCCGGATCTGCTGATAAACCGAATTCACCACATTCGAGGGAATCGCGAAACCAATGCCCTCGCTCCCACCCGACTGCGTCATGATAAATGTGTTGATCCCCACCACCTCGGCCTCTGAATTCACCAGCGGA
Source organism: Bryobacterales bacterium (assembly GCA_030838885.1). Classification (GTDB taxonomy): domain Bacteria; phylum Acidobacteriota; class Terriglobia; order Bryobacterales; family Bryobacteraceae; genus BOG-234. The sequence continues at coordinate 775 of JAUZEU010000263.1, forward strand.
CCACCGCTGTTGCCCGGATTGATAGGGGCATCCGTTTGGATGTAAGCCATCGGATCGTCCGGCTTCACCTGCCGTCCCACCGAACTCACCACTCCCATGCTCACGGAGTTCTCAAGTCCTAAGGGGTTCCCGAATGCCAGCACAATCTGGCCCTGCTTCAACTGCTCCGAATCTGCGAATTTCAACACCGGCAGCGGTGCAGACGCCGTAATCTTCAGCACGGCCAGATCGGCCTCTCTGTCCGTTCCCACCACCACGGCTTCAAGTAGCATGCCTCGCGTCCTGTTCCTCAATGGTCCGGACGATGGTGTCTGCACCCGCACCCGCCGCGCATTTTGCACCACATGATTATTCGTGATGATGTACCCATCCTCACTCACAATCACGCCCGACCCCGAACTGCGCTGTTTCGTTACCAGCCCCGCGGCCCCGGAACTTCCTGCATCGTCATCCCCGCCTAGTGCATAGCCCGTGGAAAACACCTGCACCACCGCACCGTTCACACGTCGGGAGAGTTCCTCAACCGAATCGCTCAGCGTTCGGAGGCGATCCTGAGCGCTCGCAGTCACGACCGCCGGAACAATCATCATGATCCCAGCCCGCAGTGTTGGCATATTCATTATTATTGGGTAGATGAAAGTTGCTTTGCTAACGTTTCTTCTCATTACCCAGGCCTCCGCGCTGGAGAAACGAACCTTTGACGTTTACGACATCGATGTCGAAGGGGGCAAATGCGTCCTCGCCGTTTCACCATCCGGCGAATCCCTGCTCTTCGACCTCGGCTGGCCGGCCTTCAACGGCCGCGACTCGGACCGCATCGTAACCGCCGCCAAAGCAGCCGGTCTGAAGCAGATCGACTATCTCGTCGTCTCCCATTACGATCTCGACCACATGGGCGACGTGCCCCTTCTCATGTCGAAATTCCCCATCAAAACTCTCGTGGATCACGGGCCTGTGGAAACCAGCGGTAAGGGTGCCGAACAGCGCTATCAGTCGTACTCTGCGATGTTCCCGAAAGTGAACCACCTGGTAGTCAAACCCGGCGACCGTATTCCCATCAAAGGTCTTGATGTACTCGTGATCACAGCAGGAGGCAAGTGGATCGACAAACCTCTGAAAGGTGCTGGCAAACCAAACCCGCTCTGCGCCACAACCCCGGTCAAAGCCAACCGGCCCGAAGATCAGGAAGACAATTCTTCCATCGGCCTTCTGTTCACGTCGGGCAACTTCCGCATGCTCGACTTAGCGGATTTCGAATGGGATTACGACCACAAGCTCATGTGCCCCAATAATCCTGTTGGCACGGTGGACGCTTATCAGGTCAGCATTCACGGTCAGGACAAAGGCGTCTCCCCCGTTCTCGCTCAGGCTCTGCATGCTCGCGTGGCGCTAATGGGGAACGGGACCCGCAAAGGAGGCGCGCCCGCTACCTGGGAAACCCTGAAAACCGCCCCTGGCATGGAAGACATCTGGCAGCTCCATTACTCCGAAGCAGGGGGCAAAGAGCACAATCCACCAGACGATTACATCGCCAACCCGCAAGGCACCCCAATCGACGAAGCCCACTGGCTCAAGCTCTCGGCCCAACCCAACGGAACCTTCACGGTAACCAACACCCGCAATAACTTCACCAAAACTTACAATAAGCGCTAAATGGGACACGCAGCCCCCCGGCCGCGTCTTCCCGGTGACGAATCGCTTCTTACGCGCGCAGCTGCATTTGTGTTTTAACAGATGACTGCATGCTCCCGTTGCCTTGAGTTCCTCTGCAATTCTTTCGAATACACACCGCGGCGATTTCTTTGCACCTTCCTCAAGCTGCGTCTTCTTCGGGGCATCGATCTGCTGACTCTCCCCGAATCACCACCCCGCTCCCACTCATCCAAACCCCGTGCCCCTTCGCCTAGGCGTCCTCGATCAATCCCCCATCCCCGAAAACTCCTCCCTCGGCGACGCCCTCCGCAACACCATAGACCTCGCCCGCCTCACCGACCACCTCGGCTACTCCCGCTACTGGCTCGCCGAACACCACGGAGCAGCCTCCCTCGCCTGCGCCAGCCCCGAAGCCCTCATAGGCCCGGTGGCATCCGCCACCACTCGCATCCGCGTCGGCAGCGGAGGTGTCATGCTTCCCCACTACAGCCCCCTCAAAGTCGCCGAAACCTTCAGCATGCTCGCCGGCCTCTACCCCGACCGCATCGACCTCGGCATCGGTCGCGCCGCCGGTACGAGCGCCCGCGTGGCCCGCGCGCTCCAGCGCGACCGCAGTCACCCCGTGCCCGACGATTTCCCGCAGCAACTCGCCGAACTGATCGCCTATCTCAGCAACCAGCACCCGCTTCTGCCCGGCCACTTCGAATCACCCGAACTCTGGCTCCTCGGCTCCTCGGCTCAAAGTGCCGAATGGGCTGCCGAACTCGGCCTGCCTTACACCTTCGCCGACTTCATCAACCCCGAAGGCGCAGCCTGCACCGCGTACTACCGCCAGTACTTCACGCCCTCTGCCCAGCTCGCGGCGCGACGCACTGCCATCGCCGTCTCTGTCATCTGCGCCGAGTCCGACGGCGAAGCAATGCAACTCTCCGCCAGCCTCCGCATGATGCTCGTGATGCTCTTCCGAGGCCAGCCCGTCCCGGTTCCACCGGTCGAAAAAGCTGAACGATTCCTCGCAGGTGAAGGTCTCCCCTTTCACCTGCTCCCCGGTGGGCGCCGCTTCGTGACCGGCTCCCCAATCACCGTTCGACGCCAACTCGAAAACGTAGCCGCCGAATACGGCGCAGAAGAAATCCTGGTTGTCACGAACGTCTTCGACCACAACGTCCGCCGCCGCTCATACGAGTTAATAGCGAACGAATTCCACCTCTAATCAACCTGGTAATGATTAGGGGAGTATGTGGACCCCTGCCCGCGTATTCCTGGGTTCACCCGTTTCCTTTCCTCACCTTGATCCACTACAATAGACCTTTCATGCCCCAGTTCCGCATTCATCGGATGAAGGACCTTCCGCGCCAGCACTTCCGGTGGGCACCGCATGTTTCCGGGGCTGCCAACATCAAACCAAAAGACTACGAGCCGTCCGATGAAGTGCAGGCGGACAACGAATACGCCGCCTGGGCTCTGCTCCGCAACTCGGAGAGGCCCCTCAACGTCGGCGATCTGCTCGAACTACCCTCCGGTCAGTTGCGTATATGCAAATACGTCGGCTTCGAGGAAGCGCGCTCGATCGTACCCGAACCGGCCGTGCCCGTTAATGCTGTTGAAACAATGCCGCCTGTTTCGGCCGAAATGCCGCAAACTGTGCAGGCCTGACACAAAGGAGATTTCTCATGCGCGCCAGGCTCGGCGATGATATAGATGATTTTTGCGTGAAGTGCAAACGAATCATGAACCATGCGGTTGTATCTCTCGTGGGGGAAGAACCCGCTAAGGTCCGCTGCCGTACCTGTCACAGCGATCACGATTACAGGCACGAACTCGCGCCACCACCCAAGGTCGATCCGCGAAAGGCCGCCCTTTTTAACCAGGTTCTGGAAAAAGTAACCGGAGACGTACCTGCCGTGCCCATGGACGCTGTAGCAATCGATGGCTTGCCTGCAGAAGGTCTGGCCGCCAATGGTTCAGCGTCGAACCCCCTAGCCGCCGAAAGCGACCTCGAATCCATCGCCATTCCGATTGCACCGGCAAAATCAAAGGGCCGCGCGAAGAAGGCGTGAAAGCCATACTGATCGTCGCCGCGCTTTTCCTGACTGCCTGTGGGTCCTCACCGGAACCTCAGACGAAGACCGAACCGGCCCCCGTCCTCGCGCCCGTGCCCGACCACACCGCTGCCTTGCCGAAACAGGGCCTCCTCGGTTCCCGGCTCGTGCCCGATCATATTCTCGATATTCCAAAAATGCCAGGCGGTTCCCTGGGTGAATATTCTGCAAAAGGCAGGAAATACCAGCTCTTTATCATCGATTCCGGCACAAATCAGAAGGCTGCGTTTCTGTTGATGGATCTGAAAGGTACCCTGCAGAGCCCCGAATATATCGCCTACATGGGCGGTTACGCCGGGTCAGACGGAAATCGCAACGTCTACGTTTTCGCGAAGAAACAATATCTCGCAGGAGTCATCGGCCTCTCCAAAGCCGAGGCCGACCCCATCGCCATCGAACTGGCCTCGCATCTGAACTAGCTGATTACCGGCCCTGAAGGCTCTTCTGTTTCTCCAGCACAGACTCGTTGTGCAGTCCCGCTCCAAAATGCACGCTGCCGCCGGCGAGTGCCGCCACAAAGCCGCCCTTGTCCAAAGCTTCCGCCGCGTCGGGATGCCGGCGCCGCCACCACTCAGTCAACAGCAAGGGCGCAGCCACAGCGCCGATGTTGGTTCCGTAAAGCCGTACCCCCGATGGATGCGAGCCGTAGAGCGCGTTCTTCTCGACTCCCCCGGCCGCCAGCACACTCGTCGTCGTGTGTGCGTCGTAGATGCCTGCTGCGAAAGCAAAGGCAGTAGCTGCGAGCCGCGCGCGATTCCAGTTTGCGCGAGTCCCTTCCGTGGCAACCCAATGATGCAATTGAGGAAATTCCAGGCTGACGCGTGCGACAAATTCTTCAGCCGCTTTCTTGCTCAATGGCTCTCCGCAATGAACGTCAACAGCGGTCTTCACTGACCAGCAGACGCGATGGATGGCCGCAGGCGCAATGGCAGCAAGAAGAACCAGCAGGAATAGTGGTTTCATAGTAAAGCTGGTATGAGTAGAACTCCACCGCGCCCCGCCGTTCTACAGCACAACTCTCAGCTCCGTAGTGAACCACACCTACAAACCAAATCCCCGCGATCATAAAGGATCAAACCAGACATCCCGCTGACCCCGAAGCTGTAAATCATTCAGGGTCGATGACAAACCCGTGCTGACGCACGCGGGCAGGATCTGGAATCACTCTCCCTGCCCTGAGTTCGTCTGTAAAATAATTCACGTCGCAAGAAGATGTGGGATACGCGGACCCCCGAAGCTGTAAAATAATTCGGGTCGTAAGTAGCTTTGGGACATCCATGATAAGTAATTGTCAAGAGGGAGACGGAGGTCCCCGGCCCTCTTTTTGAGAGGGTGATCCTGGTGAAATCGTCAGCGAGTTGCCCGCAGTGCGCTTTAG
>JAUZEU010000264.1 GCA_030838885.1 Bryobacterales bacterium
AATTCGCTCAACCTCGGCGAAAAGAAAAGGAGCGCGGGAGCATCTTCTTTCTTTATGCCGTGAGTCATGACGCTGAGGTTATTTACGCCCGTCTCCTGAATATAGCGATCCAGCGACAGGTTCCGAATTTCAGTGGACCCGGCCAGAATATCCTTCAAACCTTCGTGCTCGTTAGACCCGAGCAGGTTGTGCAGGGCAGGCCGGCGCAGGTCAGCATCCACAAGGAGTACCCGATGCCCAACCTCAGCCATGGCACGGGCCAGATTTGCGCTGATGGTTGTCTTTCCTTCACCCGGACCCGCACTGGTGATCACATAAACTGGTTTGTGGTCTTTGGGTTTGTTACGGAGTAAAGAAACAAGGGTCTGACGGAAAGACTCAGACAGGAACGAAGAACTGTTGTTCTGCCATCCTCCGGACTCTGCTTCGGACAGAACGTCATCCTCTGGCACGACATCCCTGCGAGGCGAGACGCTGAACGGCAATTTCCTTCTTGGTACTGCCACCTGCGTCGATGGTATAACCCCCAGTTCGGGCACACCCAGAATTGTCTGTGTATGTCCCGGGGTGTCAAATAGTTTGGTTAGCTTCCTGCGGCGGGACATCTCACGCAAGACCAGCAGCCCGTAGCCGAGCGCGCCGCCCGCGACCGCCCACGTGGGAATGTCTTTTGCTGGTTTCGGACTGGACGGGACCGGATTTGGTGTGGCCGCGTCGACTACGCGGATGCTGCTGGAAGGCGCCAACGCGATCAGCGCTGCCTGGCTTGATTGCTGCAGAAGCACGTTGTACAGCTGCTGCTGCGTATCTACATCCCGCTTCAGCATCGCGTACTGGGAAGCCTTGTCCGCCTGTCCGGAAACCGCATGCGTCTGAGCGTTATAGGCGCCGCCGAGCAGTTTTTCACGACGCAGGGCCTCTTCGTAATCGCTTTGCAGACGCTTGCGCAGGCTCGCTGTCTCTTTTTCAAAGGTCTGTTGGGTTTCGGTGATCTGTGCTTGAATCCGCTTGACCTTGTAGTGTTCCGGGGTGAGGGTGGCCGTAAGCGGAGCCATTTCACGGCGCAGGGTGGCGATTTCGCCCTTTAAGGCCTGAAGGCCGGCGTCACTGAGCACGTCCGGCAAATTCTCCAGCGGTGTGTTTTTTGCCAACTCCCAACGGGCCTGCTTCGCTATACGATCCGCCTGAATGCCTGAGACATCGGATTGGAGCTGGCGCATCTTGCTGTCCGCCAGAGTAGCTTGTTCCGGGAAAAAGTCCATGCCGGATTTCTGCACAAAATCCCGAAGCTTTTCGCCCGATTGTTGCAGTCGCGATTTGGCTTCTTCCAGCTGCGAATCCATCCACTGCGATGTCTTCTGGGTAAGGTTCGAGCGCGCGTTTATTATTTGCGAAACGTGCTCGGCTGCGAGGGTATTAACAAAATTAGCCGCTACTTCAGGCGAGGTGGATTGGCACTGGAGTTCGATCAGGCGCGTGAGGCCAACGCTGCGCGCGGAGACAGTGCGAGACGCAAGGCCCAACGCTTCGCGACTCTGAACGAGAGGTTCCTGTCGAAGCCCGGGAATTCGGTTCCGGAGCGAGGTGAACGGGGTGGACGGGACGGAGGTTATCGGGGTCAGGTCCAGATTCATCCGTTCCACGACACGGCTTAGGAGTGTCCTGCTCGTCAGTATTCTGAGCTGAGTCTGAACGTTTGATGCAGAGGCCGAATTAGCGTCGGTTCCGGCCTGCGGATCCACCTGGTTCATGCCCATAAAGCTCTGGTTGAAGCCAACCATTTCTACGGTTGTGGTTGCCTCATACAGCGGCGTTTTCAGGGTAACGTTAGCGGTGCCTGCCACCGCTCCCAGCACGATAAAGCCCAAAATTATGTACTTGTACCGCCACGCGAGCGGCCCGTAAGCAATGCCTGCAGGCGGAGGCAGAACGGGACCAGCGCCGTTGCGCGACGGCAACGACACAAAGGCAGAGTCCGCAGGGGCCTGTAGGGCAGGGTAATTCTTGCGGCCCTGCTCGGGAGGAGAAGTCATGATTTACGAATCAACGCGTCAGGAGAAGCGCAATCGATGCCACAGAAGTCACCACGGGAAGAGCAATCAGGATCGTACGGCCGGAGATTTTATGATTTTTCGGTATATACAGAACGTCGTTCGGCAACAGAGGTTTGTCGTTGTCTTGGCCTTTTAATATGCGCTCGAGGTTAAGGGAAATCTCCGCGCGGCGGGACGTGTTCGTGATCGGTCGAAGAATCAAAGCTGTCTTTGGATTGCCGGCTGCGGTGATGCCACCTGCCAGCGTCAGAACCTGGATAACAGACATCGACTCCCGTTCCTGCAGTTCAAAGGCTCCTACATGTCCCACTTCACCCGTCACATAGACCATTTCCGCGCGTTCCACGCTGATGACGTCGAACGGCTTCAGAATGATGTCTTCCGCAGGGTTTACGTTCTCGTGCAGGCTGGCCATGTTGACTTCCAGACTGGAGGCATTCCCGTCCGAAGTGGTGACTGCGCTCGACAAGGGGATGAGCCCATATTCCTTGCGGCGCGTGATTTTAATCCGGCGGCTCGCGGTTGGCTGGAGACCGCCTACCGACGAGATCATCTCGACCAGGGTGCGTCGGCCGGCGAGTGGATAGATGCCTGGAACTTTGAACGCCCCCACGAAAAAGACAGGTTCGCTGCTGAACTGGACGACGGTGATGGTCACCTGTGGCAGTTTCACGTACTTTCTGAGCAGATCGACCAGCGTTGTTTCGAGCTTTTCCACTGACAAGCCACCTGCCTGCAATTTACCGAGAACAGGAAGGCTGATGAAGCCGTCGCCATCAATCCGGTACGGGCGATCGCCGATTTCTTCCATTTCGAAGGCGCGAATCAGGATCTGATCACCGGCTCGGAGGACGTAATTGGGCCGCAACTGGTCGATTTGGCCGTTCAGTTCGGGCGTGGCAGGCGCTGCGGGAGGTGTTTGGACAGCAGGGGCCTGAGCGTTCGCCAGACCGCAGGCAATCAATAACCCAATCAAATTGCCAATCAGGTTTTTTTTCATGCTCTGTATTTCGAGTTCATTTTGTTATAGAGTTCTATGAGCGCGTTTGAGTCGTTCCGCCGTGCCGCAGCCCTTCCGGCCCGAATCAGCGCGACCCGACTCCAGAGGATGAGAGTCTACCGGCATCTCGCTCATCGGCGCAAGCGGACATGCTACCGCCGTTTCACTCACATTGGATGTGCTCAAACAAACCAATCCAGTACTAGTAGTGTCGCAAATCGCACGGGCAAACAGCAAGCCCGTTGTGGTACTGCAACTATCCTCGCGCTTAATAAGCGCCTGGGCTTTCCCCGATCCGGATGGCCAGACATCCGGGAAGGGCCTCACGCCTCGAACAGGTTTCATCGGTTCCAATTCCAACGCGCGCAGGGGCCTATTAAAGGCCAAAAAGCAAGAAACATGTCCCTCCTCCGTGCTTTTATCCGGGAACAGGCACGGGTTGAGCAAAAGATCGAATATGATATCGGCAATTACCGCGATCTATTGGTACGATCTTACGGTTGGGAAAATCTACTCCTCACGCTGTAACTCCCGGGTCTTCGTCAGCAGTCGCCCAAATACCGCCTGATTCTGTTTTTCCGGCAATCTTCATCTGGCGTATGCGGGTTTTGACGTTGTTACTCGGTCTGGAAGCGCTCCTTATATTCGTACATATTCGCGATTATTATCGTGACTCGATAGCGCGCGCCGGACTGGCTTTTTTGTCGTTTTTCGTCATCGCCGGATATCCGCGCGTCCGAGTCCAAATCCAGTCGATTCGGGCGGCAACCGCAATCGCACCGTTTTCGGGGCGGTACCTCGCCCTGCACTTCTGCTCCATGCTGGTATTTCTGATAGCAGCGGAGCCGCGTTTAATCAATGGCATTTCCGGTCTTCTTTTTATATTTCTGATTGCGGTCTGGTGTCTTGCGGGCGTATCCGCTACCATCTTTGCCGGAATCGCCTTCATGCCTGCTCCGGTGTGGCTCGTTCTCATTCGAATAACCTGGAATTTGTGGCTATATGCTTTAATCGCAGCGGGTGCCGTATGGGCGCTGGCTCCCAACCTCTGGAACGTATGGGACAAGTCCGGCTGGACCTTCGGGATGGACCTGACTTTCTGGCTCGTCCGGCACTTGCTGCGCCCATTTCTCCCTGGCATGACTGCGGACTTGCCCACCCACGTGATCGGCAGCGACAAATTCAAGGTCGAAATAGGCGGTGCCTGTTCGGGCTGGGAGGGAATCGGACTGGTGGTGATCTTCACCGCGGTGTGGCTTTGGCTGTCCAGGCGCGAATACAAATTTCCCGTAGCTTTCATCCTGATTCCGGGCTCGGTGATCCTGATATTCGGCCTGAACGCGGTGCGCATCGCCGCTCTGATCCTGATTGGGCACGCCGGCGCCCAACGGGTTGCTATCAGCGGCTTTCACTCGCAGGCGGGCTGGATAGCCTTCAACCTGGTTGCTTTGGGTATTTCAGTCGTCACGCCCCGCATCGGGTGGCTGAGGGCGGAACAACAGGCGAGTCCGTCGCAGGAGACCCAAACAGAGCGAAACCCCGCAGTGGCCTTTTTACTGCCTTTTGCTGTCATCCTTGCCGCGGGCATGATCTCACGCGCCACGGCTGACCAGTTCGAATGGCTGTACGCTCTTCGTTTCTTTGCCGCCGCGCCCGTTCTCTGGTACTACCGGAGTGAGTACGGGATTCAAAACTGGATTCCCGACTGGTTCGCCGTCTTAGCAGGAATCAGCGTTTTCCTTCTGTGGCTTGCCCTGGACTACGGGCCTCATCCGGATAACGGCATCGCGGGTGGACTGGCAGCTTTGCCATTATCTGGCCGGATTGCCTGGATCTCGTTCAGGACGCTGGCTGCAATTACGACGGTACCGCTGGCGGAGGAGTTAGCCTTTCGTGGCTTTCTGCTTCGCCGAATCATTTCCGCTGAGTTCGAGACAGTTGATTTCCGGCGTGTTTGGTACCCCGCACTGATTGGTTCTTCGGTTGTGTTTGGCCTTATGCACGGCGGGCGCTGGATAGCGGGAACGCTTGCCGGGCTTATGTATGCAGGGGCGATGCTTCGCCGTGGTCGCATCACCGATGGGGTTATTGCACATGCCATCACGAATGCGCTTCTCGCGATCTGGGTCCTGACACGCGGTAGTTGGTATCTGTGGTGAGCCAGGCGATTTCTCATCACAGAACTGCATCGCTCTTTCTCTAATATCTAACCCAGAATTACAGTACCGAGCGTACCGGAACGCCTGTAGGGTGCGAGGAGCGTACTATACCCGAATTTCTGAAACATGCTTGCCTGGAGCGAGCGCAGCAACTTACCATTGCTCAAGATCCGAAGGAGGACCTGTGTAACATGTGCCGATCCTTCAGGACATCAGGAGCATAAACATGAGAAGAACCACCGCATTGTTGCTATTAGCTTTCGGAGTCACGGCTGCTTGCTTTGCCACTCAAGGCCTACCGACGGCACCGGAAATTGACCCCGGTTCGATTGCTACCGCCTCAGGGCTTGTTTGCTGCATTTTGTTCATGCGTCGCTACCGCCGGAAAAGCTTGACGCCTTCGTTTTAGTGCCGTGCGGCTGCGCGCAGCGGCAGCCGCACGGGCCATTTCG
>JAUZEU010000270.1 GCA_030838885.1 Bryobacterales bacterium
GCGTTGGCGAAACCATGCGCCTCATCCACGCAGGCGACCCCGCCGCGCAGGAACACCAAGGTCTGCGGTATGTCGAACAGATGTACGCGATTGTGAAACCCAACAACACGCACGGTACCGAAATCGACTTCGGCCAGTTCGTCACCTCCGCCGGCGCGGAAGTCATCGAGAGCTCTTCTAACTGGAACTACACCCGCTCGCTGCTTTTTGCATGGGCGATTCCCTACTACCACTTCGGCTTCAAAGTCGCTACCCCGGTTACCAAGGAACTCACCGTTGGCTTTCAGCTCGTGAATGGATGGAATAATGTCTGGGGCAACCACACCCTCACCAACATCGGGCTGACCGCTGCACTGACCAAAGCAAAATATACCTGGAGCGTCAACTACTACGAAGGTGCCACCGACCCGGGGCCAAAGGTTGGCAAGCGCAATCTTCTGGACAGCACTCTCCTGCTCACGCCGAACAGCAAGCTGAGCATCTACATCAATGGAGACTGGGGCCGCAACAACCGCTACGGTGGTGGTTACGATCAGTGGTACGGCCTGGCGGGCGCGGCACGCTATCAGCTCACCAAAATGTTTGCCGTCGCAGCCCGGACCGAATTCTTCAATGATGCGAACGGCTTCTCCACTGGCACCAAACAAACGCTGAAGGAAGGCACCATCACCGGTGAGGCCAAGTTCAAAGATCACTTCGTGGGCCGTCTGGAGTTCCGTCATGACTCCTCTGACCACGCCTTCTTCGATCGCGGCACCCGCCCTCCGAATAAGGGCCAGAACACGCTCACTCTCGGTCTGGTTGCACTGCTCGGCCCCCTGAAGTAGCTTCGGCTTCATCGCGAAACCCCACAGCCGGCGGCAATCGGAACAGGATTGCCGCCGGTATTTTGTTTGCAGCTCTTCTGTAAAATCTGAAGCATGGAACTCAGTTCACTCCCCCAACCGAGCGCAAACTGATCCCCCGTCGGCCGCTCGTCGCTACAGGCCTTGCCATTTGCGTCTACGGTATGCAGGCCACGCTGCTCGGTACCCTCCTGCCGGAACTTTCCAGGACCTTCACGCCCGGCCAGAGCGGCACTCTCGCCTCGGTGCAGTCTCTCGGCCTGATCATCGCTTCCTTCGTCACCGGCCCGGCCATCGACCGTGCGGGAGCCAGAGCCGGAGTGCTGTTCGGCCTGGCGCTGATCGCCCTTGCACTATTTATCCTGCCTTCCGCGCATGGGTATGTACCACTCCTTTTTGTAATGGCATTGATGGGTCTCGGAGGCGGAGTCATTTCCACCAGTTCCAACACCATGGCCTCCGAACTAGGCGGGGCGAATCAGGCGAGTACTTTGAACCTGCTGAACGTGTTCTTCGGTGTGGGTGGCCTCGCAACTCCTGCCCTTGGTGCCCTCCTCAGCGAAGCCGCACTCTGCCGGCTGATCGCTCTGGTCAGCCTGTGCGGAATCGCTCTTCAGCTCAGCACGCCTACTTCACAAATACCGGGTGGGCGTGGCTTTCAAAACGCGAAGGACACCAGACAGCTGTTCCAGCCACTCTTCGTCCTGCTCTCCATGTTTGTTCTGCTGTATGTCGCCGCGGAGGTGGGCGTCTGGAACTGGCTCGCGCTTTACCTCACCGGCAGAGGGATGCCGAAAAACCAGGCACTGCACGTCCTGTCGTTCGGATTCGCCGCGGGCATCGTCACCGGACGTCTCGCCGCCTCGCGAATCCCTCTCCGCTTCCGGCCGGCGAGCATCACTCTTGCGTGTTCTGTCCTGATGGCGCTCGCCACCTCGGCGCTCCTGCTCACATCCGGTGCCCTGAGCGCAGGCGCTGCCGTCTTCTGCGCCGGTCTCTTCATGGGTCCTGTGTATCCCACTACCCTTGCACTAGTCAGCCAGGCGTTTCCGCGAGGCACCGCGACGGCCATCGGTATCGCGGTTACCATGGGCTGGATAGGCGTCGGCCTCAGTTCCAGGCTCATCGGCAGCATAGCCGGTGACAACCCGAACAGGCTGGGCACCGCTCTCCTGGTCATCCCCGGGCTTTCAGTGCTGATGTGTTTCGTGAATCTGACTTTTCAACGCTGGCTGCCGCGCTCAGCGGTCCCCGCGCAGCCATAACAGAAGCCGCGTCACGGGGTTCTTCGGCACACGCCCGCCACAAACTGAACACTGCCCCGTACCCTTGCATCCGGCGCACTGCACATCAGAAGTATTCAGGTGAGTATTCTGGCCAGACCCGTAGCACTCGGGGCAAGACCCTGAGCCGTTACAATGGACGCACTTACCGCGACCCGCCATAGCCGTATTTTATCGGAAAGGTCTTGCCGGACGGCAGTTGCCTCAGCCGGTTCTTGTGCGCGTAGTGCCCGTGCCGGACGCTTCAGATTTAGCAGGCTTGCGATTTGCAGTCGGCTGAAACCGCCGCAACTGATCCGTCACGCAAACCAGGAACATCGGTTGTTTCGCGTTCTTCAGAACATCAATCACACGCCCTGGCTCGTCTTCCAGATAGATGTTCTTCCCATCTGTGATCAGATGGATATCGTTGTCCCCGGACAGCGCATCCCCTAACCGCTTGCCCATTTCCCTTTGCAGAAAACGCAGCACCCGCCGGATTTTCTGCAGCGAAAAGCCCTTGCGCCGCAGCTCGGCAATGACCGACACCTCCACCACTTCCTGCGGCAGATAAACGCGCCGGTGACCCTCCTGGCTCGGCGAAACCACATTTCGCTCATCCCACCACTGCAACTGCCGGAGACTTACGCCCGCGATGCGCGCCACGTCCCCGCTTGTGTAGCGTTCCTGATCGGCGGTAGCGACGGAGAGGTCCTTTTTTGTTTTGAACATTTCGCGATGCCTCTGTACCCTTAAGGGAGCACTCTGGATTCTACCAGATTCGGGAGACACGCTGTTTCTCGACGGCTCTGCCTGTCGTTTTCCGATTGCTTTCTATCGCTGAGCTACAACCTCGAACCGCGCCTGTCGCTCAAACCCCTGTTCACCGTGCCCGGCCTTCACTCGCATCGTGTAAGCGCCCAACTCGAGTTCCCGTAGTGGAAACAGCCTCTCTACTGTCACCTGATTCCCCGCTTTCAGGTCTTCGCTGAACCGGTATACACTTTGTTTCGTGCTCGCATTGTCTACCTCATAAAAGATCTTCCCGCCCGCCGCGGAATTGTAAATCTCCAGATAGACAGCCATCTTTTCATCGCGCGCAAACTGCCCGCTCACTCGCGGCCGCACTTTCCTCCCGCCGATCGCGAACATCGCACCACCAGCCTCCTTCGATGCCAGAGGCTGAATCGAGCCCGCCAGAATCAGGCTGCTCGCCCCCAGCGTCTCATCATCGAATCGCGGCACATCCAGCACAACTTCTGCCCGTGCCATAGCTCCTGAAACCGTATCGCGCGCGGCGATATCCAGCTTATACTTGCCAGGAGCCAGCGGCACCGCCTGCTGATACACGCTCTTCTGCTTCGCCGCCTGCTCCAGCATTCCCGCAGGCGCTACAATCTCCAGTGCCTTCTCGAACGTCGAGACCGGCCGCCGGGACATCGTATAAACCCTGCCCAACAAATTGATCTGCGCTTTCTGCACCCCGTCCTTCGCCTGAAACTGCAGTTCCCTGTTTTCGAACTGCACCGTTACATTCGTCAGCACTGAGTAGCTTGTGATGCGCAGATAATCCACCTGTACCGCCACAGGCAGCACGTTGAACATCACGCGGCTGTCCACCACGGCTTCCAGGTCTTTGAACCGCACCGCCGGAGCCTTCTCCAGCTTTGCCTGCTGTTCCAGCCGGTCGAATTGGTTTCGGCCGCCCACCCCTGCGCCGCCACCGGAGGCCAAGAACACCCCGCACGGTGGACTCGTTTGTCCTGGCTGGGTCGTCGAACTGCTCCCTTGCACATGGGTCAGCGCGTCCTTTTCGCAGGGATCGATCGTTATCCGGTACTCGCCCGACTGCGTCGGATCCACGAACTCCACCAATATGTTTTCGCCTACGTTATCCAGATGCCGGTACCGCCACACCTCGAAAGGATAAGTGGATGTCGATCCGCCACCCTGCTCCGCAGGCCTCTGCCATGAGCCGCCCGAAGGATGTGCTTCGATCTCATCCGGGGCTCCGAACCGGATATAAATCCGGCCCCGATCAGTCCGCCAGCCCCCTATACCGCTCGCAAAATGCGCGTTCGCATAAGCAATACGCCTGTAGTGTTCTTCTTTGTATTCGTTCTCTACCGTCTCCGGCGTGGGGTCCCGCCGAAGCCAGAACTGCTCCACGAACTGTTCCCGCTCCTCGTCGGTGCCCAGTTCCTTGAAGGCCATGCGCTCATCGTCCGAAATGATCCACGCCACGTCCTGGCCGATCCATTTCG
>JAUZEU010000285.1 GCA_030838885.1 Bryobacterales bacterium
CCCGTTACCTGCGTCACTTTCATTCCTGTACTATTTCCAGCGCCCGCTTCGCCTGTTTCGGGAACACGGCGTGCGCTTGCTTCGAATCACGCCGTGGTCCCGCAGTGTGGAACCGGGCACAAGGAGCTGGTTCGGGTTACGTGGAATTCTCAGAAAGCAGAACTCATAATGAAAACCGCCGAAGACCTTCTCATAAACACAAGGGTGATCGCGAAGGCCAGCGCCGTCGGCTGTGATGTTGAAGGAGAAATGGTCCTTCTTGACCTCGATTCCGATACTTACTTCGGCCTCAACCCTGTAGGTGCCGACATTTGGAATTACATTCGGGAAGAAAAGTCGTTGCAGGAAATCCAGTCGTATCTGCTCTCCCGTTACAAGGTCTCACGAGAACGGTGCGAACAGGAAGTGAGGGTTCTCCTGACGAACCTCGCCGCCAAGGGCCTGATTGAGACCAGGCCTGATGAAATCCCGAGCCTTGAAGATGCTGAGACCATTTAGGTTTTTCCGGCTGGATGCGACCGACCGCCGCTTCTTCACAGCTGCTTTCATAAGTATGCTGGCGGTCCGGGCCGCGCTCTTGTTCTGGCCCGTGCAGCGCGTGATCCTCTCCACCGACTCGGTGCGCCTTCCCTGGCTGGACCGCAATGCGGGGAAACTGGGGCAGCGTCGCGTCGCAAAACGCATTCGGCAGGCAGCCGTACTCTGCGGCGGTTCTTCCACTTGTCTGTCGGAAGCAATAGCGGCCCGTTTCCTGCTCGCTCGCGCAGGTTTTACGTCTGAGTTGCGCATCGGAGTGAAGAAGACCGGGGGCAGGTTTGAAGCGCACGCATGGCTCGAATGCCCTGACAACATTGTGATCGGCAATCCTTCGCCTGAAGGTAAACAGTATTCCCGTCTTCCGTCCTTTGGGCGGTTCTGCGCATGAGTGGCATCATCGGAATTTTTCGTCGCGACGGCGGCCCTGTTGACAGGACTGCTCTGGCTGGCATGCTCAGCACAATCTCGCATCGGGGTCCCGATAAGAATGGCATCTGGGCCGAGGGTCAGATCGGCGTTGGCAATTGCTTGCTCTGTACAACGCCTGAATCTCTGTCCGAAGAGTTGCCTTTTCGGCACCCGGCGTCGTCGCTTGTGATAGTCGCGGATGCGCGCATAGACAACCGTGACGAATTATTCGAGTCACTGCATTTAGGCGAGTCATTCAGTGCGCGTTCCGCAATCCCGGACAGCATGCTGATCCTGGAGGCTTATAGAAAATGGGGTGAGGACTGCGCCTGCCACCTCGTGGGCGATTTCAGCTTCGCGATTTGGGACGCACAACGCGAGAAGCTATTCTGCGCGAAAGACAGCGCGGGCGTCAGATCGTTCTACTATTACGAAACACGGCACCTCTTCGTTTTCGGGTCGGAAATCAAGGCACTGACTTCCCTGCCCGAGGTGCCCTCGGTTCTGAATGAGACCCGCGTGGGTGATTACCTGATCAACCTCTACGAAGACAGGTCTATCACTTTCTACAAAAATATCCTCCGGCTGCCGCCCGCGACAACGCTGACAGTGACCTGTGATGCGCTGCGCCATCGCACTTACTGGAAACTTGATCCCACCCGGGAGATCCGGCTCCGAAATGACGGCGAGTATACGGAAGCATTCAAAGAACTCTTCGATATTGCGGTCCGCTGCCGCGTGCGTTCGTGTGCGCCGGTCGGTTCCGCATTGAGTGGAGGGCTCGATTCGTCCGCCATAGCCTGTACAGCGCGCAACCTGCTGCCCAATCCGGTTCACACTTTCTCCGTAATTTTTCCCGGTCTGCCGGAACAGGACTTGAAGATCATCGACGAGCGCCGCTTCATTGACCATGTTCTGGAGACAGGCAACTTTCTCCCGCACTACATTCGGGGAGATCAGCTTAGCCCCATGCGCGATGCCGCGCGAGTGCATCACCATCTTGATGAGGCAAACTTTGCACCGAACCTGTATCTTCACTGGGCCATGTATGGCGCGGCGAAAGAAAACGGTGTGCGCGTATTCCTGGATGGCCTGGATGGCGACACCACTGTCTCCCACGGTTTCGAGTATCTGGAGGAAATGGCGCGGACCTTTCAATGGAAGAAGTTGGGCGCCGAGGCTGGTCTTCTTGCGGCAAATCTTTTCGGCGGTTCGAAGCCCCGCAGAATCATCTGGAACTACTGCGTGAAAGATATGGCACCCGTCTGGATGTTTCAGGCCTGGCGTCTTATGCGTGGCCGCTTCCGCGAAGTGCGAGCGAACAGTACGCTTGTTCATCCGGATCTGATTCAGCGGCTCGCGTTGCGTCAACGGGCTCGCCGTCTGTCGCCGCCCAAAGTGGATGGCACAGCTCGCGGCTACCACCACAAAGCTCTCAATTTCTCTCTCTATCCACACGCTCTCGAAGCGGCTGACAAGGCAACCTCGGCTTTCGGCATCGAAGCGCGCTATCCCTTTTTCGATCGCCGCCTGATTGAGTTCTGCCTGGCTCTGCCAGCCAATCAAAAGCTGGGTGCCGGTTGGAACCGTCTGATTTTCCGGCGAGCCATGCAGGGCGTGTTGCCACCTGAAATTCAGTGGCGCGGAAGCAAAGGGAATCTTTCGCCGAACTTTCACCGCAGTCTGCTGGAATCGGACGGCGCCACCCTGGACCGCGTTGCCTTCGGCCAGAACTCCGCTGCTAATGGATACCTCGATACCGGCTCCGTGCGGCGCGCGCTGGAGGAATATCGCGCCGCGCCTCTTGCGGCAGGCGGTAAAAATTCGATTCAACTGTTCACGGCTGCCAGCCTTGCGCTGTGGCTGGAACAGGCAAAGATCGGGCGCGCAACACACGCCTGATACCACACAACCGGTGCTGGGGGCCGGGGAAAGGAGAAGCATGGCAAACGATCAAAAGGACTGGATGACACCGGAGCTGACTGTCTACGGCGATGTTACTGAGCTTACTTTGGCTAAGGACAAGCACAGGGGAATCACCGACGGTTTCACAATGAATGGCGTGCCCATTAGCGGTTAATCCCACAGTGGTGACAGCGGTTGCAAGCTTCCGCGTCCACTGCAGGAGAAGGGGCACATCGCAGAATCGGGAGGGCGAAATGCCCGACCGAAAATTACCGGCGTCCTGGCGCCGGGGAAAGGAGCATATACAACTATGACCGATCAGAAGAACTGGGAAACTCCGAGCCTCACGGTTTACGGAGACATCGCCGAACTGACGCTGCAGAAAGACAAACACACCGGCGTCAGCGACGGTTTTACGTTCAATGGCGTGCCGATCAGCGGCTAAGTAGTCATTGCGGGGAGGGGCGTTCGCTTCCCGATCGCCCCTCTTTTTAATTCGAAGCCCACTATGCATTCGAGTCACCTTAACAACACCCCTACCCTTTCACTGCCATCGATCGGCACTCTGGCTCTGTATTCGGCCTACGGTCTGAATATAGAATCCGAGTTACCATTGCCGGAGTTCAGTGCCGTTGACGGAGGACCTTTCAGCGCCGACGTAACCATCTCCTTCGGTGACGGTGAAGACTGGATTGGGCCACTCCGCCAAGAGCCATCGTCGTGGAAAGTAGACCGCCTGGATGCCCGCTTCTGGTTTAATGGCGTCGCGGGGTTCCGAATCAAAGCGGGGCGGGAGATAACAATCAGCCCTGAACCCGGCATCGATAACAGTCTGCTCCGTATGTACGTGGAAGGCATGATGATGGCAACTCTGCTCTTCCAGCGAGGCTACTTCGTTTTGCATTCGAGCGTAGTTTGTCTGAACGGATTGGCTGTGGCGTTTCTGGGACACGTCGGGGCCGGTAAATCGTCCACCGCTGCCGCCCTGCATGCCCGTGGACACGCGGTCGTGGCAGACGATAACGCCGCTATCGATCTGGAGGCCGGCCAGCTCGCGGTTACTCCGGCATTCCCGTTCCTTAAAGTTTTTCCTGCCATCGCGGATGCGCTCGGCTTCGCAGATGACTCCCTTACCCAAATGCATTTCTCACAGCCGAAGAGTGTTCGGCCCTTCCGGGATTCATTCCCGGTCGAGCCAGTTCCGCTCAGCCGTATTTACGTGCTCACGCGTGAGCCGATCCAGAGCATCGAGCGCCTGGGTAATTCGGAAGCGGTGATAGAACTCATCCGGAACTCTGTCCCCACACGCTGGAAGCAACCCGGGGGCGCGGCCCACTTGCAAGCCTGCGCGTTGCTCGCAGCCAGGTTCCCGGTTTACCGAATCCGCACATTCGACACCTTGCCGGAAATTCCGGAGCTTGCCGCCCGCATCGAGCAGCACTGTGCTTAGCGGTGTAAGAACCCGCTTTGGGGCTCTGGCCACGCAGATATCCGCCTTTCCGCGGATTTGGCGACTGGTCTGGGACTCAGCGCCGCGCTGGACGCTCGCCTGGGCATGCCTGCTTCTTCTGCTGGGATGCGCTCCTCTGGCAACCGTCGCTCTAACGAAGCGCCTGGTGGACGCGCTGGTCGCCGCATCGCACTCCAGCCTTTCCTGGCAGACCACGCGTCCTGCGGTGATTGCCGGGGCCCTCATCGCTGCAGTGGCTATCGCTTCCGAACTAATCCAGGGCGTGCTCGATTGGGTCCGAACCGCTCAGTCGGAGATGATTCAGGATCATATCTCGACGCTGATTCACCGCCAGTCGATCCGGGTCGACCTTGCGTTTTACGAATCGCCCGAGTACTTCGACTGCCTCTACAGAGCGAGGGACGAAGCCGCTACCCGACCTGCGGCTCTGCTCGACAACCTGGGTGGTTTACTGCAAAACTCCGTCACGCTGCT
>JAUZEU010000303.1 GCA_030838885.1 Bryobacterales bacterium
TCAGTCGAGAGTTCTTTTCACACCCTGGCGAGGCACCGAATTAAATCCATTGTGGCAGCGGCACTCTTCCCGATGGTCGTGCGGTGCATCATGCTGCCGTGGTATCCACCGCCGAAACCCCAGGTTCACGACGAGTTCAGTTATTTGTTGCAGGGGGATACCTTCGCACATGGCCGAATAACAAACCCCGTTCCACCTTACTGGCAGCACTTTGAGACGGAATACGTCATTCTAAACCCGACTTATGCATCGCAGTATCAGCCTGCCCAGGGAGTTGTATTGGCTTTTGGGCAAATCGTATTCCGCCATCCGTGGTGGGGAGTGTGGATGAGCGTTGGCATTATGTGCGGTGCCCTGTTCTGGGCGCTTCGTTTCGTTCTTCCGCCCGCTTGGGCGCTGTTCGGAGCCTTCATCGCGGCAATGCAGTTCGGCATCTTCGGAATCTGGATGAACAGTTACTTCGGCGGGGCGGTCGCCGCCACAGCGGGTGCGCTGGTGATGGGCTCTTTGATGCGCATGAGGCATTCCGAAAAGGCACGCTCCTCGGCTATGCTTTGCGCGTTTGGGTTAATCGTGTTGTTTGCAACCCGCCCGCTGGAAGCGATTCTCTGGGGCGCAGTGGCCATGGTCTATCTGGCTACGAGGCGCGCGAGTCATCTCCGGCTCACAGACCCGCGTTTTTATATACCGTTTCTGCTGGTCTTCTCGCTGGGGGCCGGTGGCCTCGCGTACTATAACTGGCGGATAACGGGAAGTCCCTCCAACCCGCCCTACCTGCATTATCGGCAGGTGTATGGCACTCCGCAACCTTATTGGTGGCAACCGCCTGTCATAATCACCAGATTCAATTACCCTGAGCTTCGCGATAACTATCTGAATCAGCTTCGGCTTTACCGGGCACGTCACTCCTTTGGAGCGATTCTTGAAGCCGAACGTGAGCGCCTTCGTAACTTCTGGCGGTTTTTCATTGGACCCTTCCTGACTCCTGCCCTGTTATTCCTCGTATGGGCCATTAGAGACCGGCGTATTCGTCTGTGGATGCTTGCCTCCATCCCATTCGTGATCGATAAGGCCACCTATCACGCATGGTTCCCATCGCAAAATGCACCTGCCACAGTGCTGATCGTACTTCTTGTGGTCCAGTGCTGGCGACACCTGCGAGTGTGGCAACGCGGGCACCACTGGGGAGTGGCAATTTCCCGCTTCCTGATGACTTCGTTCGCCCTCGCCATTGTCCTGGGCGCACTGGGGCGCGCGGTGGAACCGATTATCCCGGACAGGCTCCGCCACTTGCCGCCGATCTGGGAATCCCTCTACCCGGCGCGGAGACTTCGCGATGATGTTACCGATCGCCTGGCCAGGGTTCCGGGTAAGCATCTCGTGTTCGTCAAATACTCTCCCGGGCACTGCTTCTGCGAGGAATGGGTCTTCAATGGTGCTGATCTGGCGAGCCAGCGCATCATCTATGTTCGCCCTTACTCACCCGCAAGCGATGAGGCTCTGATCAGGGTGTTTGGTGACCGTGACGCATGGGTGGTGGAACCAGACGAACGTCCTTACAAGCTTTCGCGGCTTGATGATAGCCAGATTGCCGGCTTGACCAGCCCCACCGCAAACGACGCCCAGGCGCCATGACTTACTCGATTCTGATCAGTTCAAAACACCTGCAATCGGCTCTGGAAGCAATTGCAATTATCGCGATAATGATCGCGCTTGGCGCCCCTCGTATATGGGCAGCTGGCTATAAGTCGATTGAGCATCAGTTCACCCGCCTGTCGGTAAGGCGTTGGAGGGCGATCGTGATTGCGGCCGCATTTCCGATGGCGACCCGTCTTATATTGTTGCCGCTGTTTCCCGTGCCGCGACCCTATGTTCACGACGAGTTCAGCTATCTGCTGATGGCGGATACCTTCGCTCACGGACGACTGGCAAATCCGGTGCCTCCTGAATGGAAGCATTTCGAAACAGAGTACGTGCTCATGCAGCCCACTTACGCATCCCAGTATCAACCCGCGCAGGGGCTTGTTCTGGCTGCTGGCCAGTTACTAACAGGCCGCCCATGGTGGGGTGTCTGGGCCAGCGTCGGGTTGATGTGCGGCACTCTGTGCTGGGCACTTGGTTACGTGTTTCGCACCAACTGGGCATTGTTCGGCGCTCTTGTGGCAGCCCTGCAGTTCGGCATCTTTGGGTTCTGGATGAACAGCTACTTCGGAGGCGCGGTGGCGGCCACCGGCGGGGCATTAGTTGCCGGTTCGCTGCTGCGCATGAAAGCGAAACCGGCGTCCTCCGCCGCGCTCGGCGCATTCGGCCTGTGTATCTTGCTGGCCAGCCGGCCCTTTGAGGGACTTATCTGGACTGCCGCGGCGGCGCTCTGGATCACACTGCAGTATCGAAGCCTGCTGCGGGAGATGATCATCCCCGCCGTTGCGGTACTTGCCGCGGGCGCGATCAGCCTCGCTTACTATAACGATCGTGTAACGGGAGATCACTTCAACCCGCCTTATGCCCAGGCACGACACACTTATGGAACTCCGCAATCGTACTGGTGGCAGCCGGCCATTACCGTTGCTCATTTCAACAATCCGCAGGTCAGAGACAACTATCTGAATCAGCTGACTTACTGGAACCGGCGTAACTCCCCCGCCGCACTGATGGATTCCACATGGCGTCGCCTGCGGGATTTCTGGCGATTCTTCATCGGTCCCTTGCTCACACCCGCTCTTCTCTTTATCGTCATTTCCTGGCGTGACCGGCGCATCCGGCCGTGGCTCTTCATCTCTGCTCCCTTTGTCGCCGAACATGCCACTTACCACGCATGGTACCCGCAGCAATCGGCTTCCGAGACCATACTGATCCTGATCATCCTCATACAGTGCTGGCGGCATCTGCGGGTCTCGCAGCGCCGCCGTGGATGGGGAATGGCGATGTCCCGAACTCTGATGACCGGGTATCTGGTGTGCGTTATTCTTATCAGCGCCGGTCGCGCAGCCGAATCCCGATTGCCCCACCGCGTCCGTGACGTTTGGGCATCGCTGCTGCCGTCGCCCCGCGCGAGGGACCGGGTGCTCGACTTTCTGGAGCGCGTTCCCGGAAAGCACCTTGTCTTCGTTCACTACGGGCCGAAACATCCGTATATTGACGAGTGGGTCTTCAACACTGCCGATCTCACCGGTTCCAAAGTAGTTTTCTCGCGTATGATAGACCCCGAGTCGGATTTGGAACTGTCGAGGAAACTGGATGACCGTCGCGTCTGGATCGCGGACGCCGATTCAGGCATCTTGCGGAAAGTCGAATCACGCTCCGTGGTCACCAGGATGACTGAGAGCTGGGCTGGATCGTCCCGGATGAACGGCACATCCAAACCATCGTTAGGGCGCCTAGGCGATACAATGAGCCCAGTAAAAGGATTAAAAGAATAGTGATTCTGAATCAACGGTCGAGTGGTACGCCGAAACGAATTGTGAGCGGCATTTTCGCCGGACTTTCGTGCCTGGTGTTGGCCACCAGCATCGCGTCTCCTCAACCGGCCCGGCAGCAGCCCGCGAATGAGGCCTTCACCGGAATCGTTCAGCCATTCCTGGCAAAAAACTGTTACATGTGCCACGGCGCAAAGGTTTCTACCGCGGGCGTGAATCTGGAAAGCTACCAGAACGCGTCCACGCTGGAAAAAGATCGCGATCGCTGGGAAGTCATTCTGAATAAGATCGAATCGGGCGAAATGCCTCCGAAAGGCATGCCTCGCCCGGACGCTGCTGCGCTGAAACAGACCACCGGCTGGATTCAGGCAGAATTCACCCGCCAGGACCAGCTAATCAAGCCCGATCCCGGCCACGTGACCGCTCGCCGGCTGAACCGTGCGGAATATAACAACACCGTCCGCGATCTGCTGGGCGTTGACTTCCATCCCGCCGACGATTTTCCGCAGGACGATTCCGGCTACGGCTTTGACAATATCGGCGACGTTCTTTCGCTCTCGCCTGTGCTGATGGAAAAGTACCTGACCGCAGCCGAAAAGATCAGCCGGATGGCGATCTATGGCGAGCCCGCCGCGAAGCCGGCTCTGTTCCATTACCAGCCGAACTTGAGGCGTCCGCCCCCACCCCCATCATTATTTGATTATGACGAGACAGGGCTCACGCTTCCCAGCGGATTCAACGTGCAGCATCAGTTTCCGGCAGATGCGGAATACCTTTTAAAGATCACCCTCAACGGGCAGCGCCCTCCCGGTTCGGAAGCCGTCACGCTCGCGATATGGCTGGATGGCAAACAGGTGCAGCAGTTCTCCATAGAGCCGAATGACATGGAGGGCGAATCGCGCCAGTTCAGGACCAGAATCCCGAAAGGCGCACATCTGATCTCGCTCTCTTTCCTGAAGCAGTTTGAAGGTCTGCCGGTGAGTTTCAAAGGACCCACCCCTTCGAAAAAACCTGTGCCGGTAAGCCGTTTTGCAACCGGAGTTCCTGGCGGCCGGGGCGGGAACGGTGGTGGTCGAAGCCCGGCTCCCATGCCCGCGGCTGACAACGAACCCGCCGTGGGCGACGCAATCGCTCCTGCAAGTAAAGGGCGCGGTCCGGCTCTGCCCGGGGCGGCGAACGCGCGCCCTCCCCAGTCCCTCGCAGGCCGCGTGGATGCGGTCGATATCGGCGGTCCCTTTGACACCCAACCGACACCTCCCACGGAGCCGATGCAAAAGCTTCTGGCCTGTAGCCAGACCGACCCGTGCGCACGGAAAATCGTAACGGAACTGGCGCGCCGCGCCTACCGGCGTCCGTTGGCTGCAGCCGAAGTCAACTCGCTGATGGCCCTCTACTCGAAGGTCCGGACCCGTGGCGATTCGTTTCAGGAAGGAATCGCCACCGCTATCCAGTACATGCTGGTCTCGCCCGACTTCCTTTTCCAGATTCAAAAAGTGTCCGCGGCTGCTCGCCCGTTAACTGGCTACGAACTGGCCTCGCGCCTTTCTTATTTCCTGTGGAGCAGCATGCCGGATGACGAACTCAATCGCGCGGCCACCCAGGGCACTCTCTCGAACCCCAACGTGCTGGAAGGCCAGGTACGGCGCATGTTG
>JAUZEU010000310.1 GCA_030838885.1 Bryobacterales bacterium
AAAGCTCCATCCGCGCGGACCGGACCGTTCTTCGCGGCTTTGGCTGCTTCGGTCTCCAGTTTCTTCTTTTCCAGATCGAAGCGGATATTTTCCTGATGTCCGGCAGCCCCGTTTACGGCAGCATCGCCGAAACCGGCGCGCCACTGAACCAGATGCGGAAGCCCTTCGCCGTTCAGCGTCACTTCATCGGCAAACTGCACCATGTAACTGTCACGCTGGAACGCAAAGGTTTTCTTTGCGACCGTACGGCCGTCTGAGAATTCGTAGGTGATTGTAAGTCCGTCCGGGCTGGGGTGGGGAACCCAAAGCGCTTTATCCAGATTCGTAGAGGGCTGCTGGGCGCGGAAGTCATACGTGAACGGATAACCTGCTTTATCTGCGCCTTTCGCATTCACCAGCTCGAGAGGTTTTCCGCTGGCGTCTTTGTAATTGCGCAGGGTCCAGCTCTTTACAACCGCCCCGCGATTGGAGAAGATCACACGGTACATGCCGGTATCGAGGGTCCACTCACTCTCGCTCGCAGCGGCGACAGTGCCAGCCGCCCGAGGGCTGTCCGGAGTGGCAGACGCGGCCGGCGCGGCCGATGCCTTCGATTCAGGCTTCGGAGTCTGCACGGCCGACTTCAGCGGCGCTGTCTGCGGCTGCTGGGGGATGATGCCGATCTTCTTGTAAACGTATGGGGTGGCGACAAGAATCAGCCCCATGAGCACGAACGCGATGACCATGCGCAGCTCATTGGGAATCTCTTTGCGGTCTTTTTTAGGATGTGTCGGAGAACTCATTCAGTTTTGCTATCTATCGGTGTTGCGGCACTATTTAACGGGGAACCGGATCACAGCCGCCTTCGTGAAACGGGTGGCAGCGTCCCAGCCGCTTAATGCCGAGCCAGACACCTTGCGCGGGCCCGTGGATTTCGATTGCCTGACGCATGTACTCCGAGCATGTCGGATAGAAGCGGCAGGCGGACGGAAGAAGGGGCGAAATCAGGCGCTTGTACCCGGTAAGGAGTCCGCCGAGGGTGCTGGCGGCGATTTTCCGCAACGTATAAACAGACGCCGGACTTCTGCCTGAAGTTCGGCGAATGTACAGTCGAGAGACTTGCGCCGGGGATTGAAAACGATTGACCACTCGGAACTCAGTTGTGCGAGGTCGAGCCGGACAGCCTCGCGCACACGGCGTCTGACGCGGTTACGCACCACCGCTTTGCCGAGCGCTTTAGGGGTTGTGAATCCAACGCGCGGAGAATTCTGGGCTGGATCGGGAAGACAGAACGCTGCGAAAAGGGGACACGTGAAGCGCGTCCCCTTGTCGTAAACTTTCCGGAAATCGCTGGAGCGAAGCAGCCGTACACTTTTTGGAAAGCCCGGGATCCGGTTACCTCTCCGAGCTGACGGTCAGCTTCTTGCGGCCAGCTGCACGGCGGCGGGAAATAACGGCCTGGCCGTTGGAAGTTTTCATGCGGGTCCGAAATCCGTGCACTTTGGCGCGGCGACGGTTATTCGGTTGGAAAGTACGTTTCGGCATTGTCTTCTTTTCTGGATGGTTTGGGGAAAATTCAAGTATACAACAAGTGCGAATGACGCCGGAAACGGTGTCACCGCAGGGCCAAGAGAGATAATAGCAACCTCACTCAGACTTCGGCCGCGATGGCCTCTTTGATCGCGGCTTCGACTTCTGCTTGCGTCAGAGTGGTGCTGATAAACAGCTCCTGGCGGGCGCCATTGCAGAGGCCGATTCCCTTCCAGCCGTTTTGTATTGGCACCGTAATGCGGATTTTGACCACGCCCTTGGCGTCCCGGACCGGCCGGATCACCCCAGGAATAATGGCGCGAATGTCTTCCCTTGCCACGAGGCGAAGGAGCACGGGACGCAGGTCATCCAGAATGCTGTGCTCGATCTTGAGTTTTCCATGGGCGGTCCGTAGCCGGAAAGACATGGCTCGTATACTACGATACGTGACGCACCGAATTACTCTTATACCGGGAGACGGCATCGGCCCCGAGGTGGCAGACGCCACAGTTCGCGTGGTGGAAGCCACGGGCGTGCAGGTTGAATGGGATCGCGTCGACGCGGGCGTGGTTGCCGAGCGAAAGACGGGAAAGTACTTGCCGGAGACAGTTTATGAGTCTCTGGCCAGGACGAATGTTGGCCTGAAGGGGCCCGTCGGGACTCCGATCGCGAGCGGTCATCCGAGCGTCAACGTCGCCTTGCGAAAACGCCTGAATCTGTTTGTAAACTTCCGGCCGGTGCGAATGCTGCCGGGATTAAAAACGCGATTCTCCGATCTCCCGATTGATCTCGTGATTTTCCGTGAAAATACGGAGGATTTATACTCAGGCATCGAGCACGAAGTAGTGACTGACGTGGTGGAGAGCCTGAAGGTCATCACGAGGACGGCTTCCATGCGTATCGCTAAGGCCGCGTTCGAGTATTCCGCGCGCCACGACAGGAAGAAAGTTGTGGCCATTCACAAAGCCAACATCATGAAGATGAGCGATGGCCTGTTTCTGCGCTGCTGCCGGGAGATAGCTGCCGACTTTCCGCAGATTGAATACGGGGAGTTGATTGTGGACAACGCCTGTATGCAGCTCGTGATGCGGCCGGAGACGTTTGATGTTCTCGTGCTGCCGAATCTGTACGGGGATATCGTGTCCGATCTTTGCGCAGGCCTGGTGGGTGGCCTGGGGATTGTGCCTGGCGCGAATCTGGGTGAAACGGTTGCGGTGTTCGAGGCAGTTCACGGGTCCGCGCCGGATATCGCGGGTAAAGGATTGGCGAATCCGACTGCGCTGATGCAATCGGCGCGTTTGATGCTGGCGCACCTGGGCGAGCGGGATGCTGCGGTGCGAATGCAGAACGCGATTGAGTCGGTTTACGAAGACGGAAAGCATTTGACAGGTGATGTTGGGGGCGCGGCGGGTACCACGGAGTTTACTGACGCAGTAATCGCCAGGCTATAGAGAGTTGTCACCAGAACGGCTGGGTACTAAGTCCGCACCGATGCGGTCGGGCGTGTTCGATTCGATGCCGGTCCCATAGACTATTGGGCACGGCCCTGCAAAGCGGGCCAGTTCCGGCCCGGCGTGATCAGTGCGGAAACGTAACGGCCAAACACCCGCACGCCACCCACGAGATCGCCAATACAACCCAAGGATGCCGGGCCTCACCATGAACGTGATTCACCCGGCACCTCAAGCCGTCTGAGTATTACTACTTGATAAACTGAACGGCGAATATCCCGCCTACTACAACGACGGAAACAATGCCGATGACGATATATTTCAGCCAGCGTTCCTTCGTTGAAGCTTCCGCCATTGCATCATGTTTCATCTGGTCGTCGAGACTTTCAAACATAGAAGACCTCCAGAGGCTATCTGAATTTCACGAAGGATAAATAATTACCCCTCGGCCGAGATATTACTCCTCTTTGAGCCCAATGTGAAGGGGGGTAAAGAATCAATAAGAAGTTCTAGTTGGTATCAGGGCGCGGCTGCGCGACCTTATTGGTGTTTGCCGGGTTACCCATCTCCAAAGTGCGCATTTGATCCGCGTTCGGCAAGCTGGATGAATCCCAGCCTCCACCCAGCGCAAGAATCAGGTTCACAGCCGAAACCATCCTGCGCTGCATGATCACAACCGCTGCGCGCTGATCGCTCAGAGCGATATTCTGTGTCGTGATGACATTGAGGAAAGAATCGGTACCGGCCTTGTAGCGTTCCGTTTCGAGAGCGAGAGCCTGCTGGGCGGCAGTGACGGCCTGGGCCTGCTGCTCGGCTTCCAGTGCAAGCACGCGAAGGGATGACAAATTATCCTCCACCTGCTGGAAAGCGAGGAGAACGGTCTGGCGGTAGGCTGCCACCGTTGCGTCATAGGCAGCCTGGGTCTGCTGCAGGCGGGCGTCGCGGCTGCCGAAATCGAACAGCGTCTGCGAAATACCGGGACCGGCGGACCAGACGCGGCTCGCCCACGTGAAAAGATTCTGAAGGTTCGTGCTTGTTGCAAGACCTGCAGTGGCTGAGAGGGTCAGCGTCGGGTAAAACGCCGTCTGGGCGATTCCGATGTTGGCATTGGCTGCGGCAACCAGGCGCTCCTGGGCGGCGATATCGGGACGGCGCTCAAGCAGCAGAGACGGAACCGCCGTGGGAATCGGTGGCGGCAGAGCGGCGATCTGGCCACGAGGAATGGCGAGTGCGGACGGCGGCTGCCCCGTAAGAACGGCGATCGCGTGCTCCAGCTGATTCCTGTTCACGTCCAGATCTGTCGCCTGTGCCTGCGTGGTGTATAGCTGTGTCTGAGCAAGGGTCACATCGGCGCGGGACGCCACGCCACCATTGAAGCGGTTCACGGTCAGCGTCAGATACTGCTGGTAGCCGGTGATGGTGTTATTGAGCAGAGCCAACTGCATATCATTGCCGAGCAGAGCGAAATAGTCGGCGGCGAGAGTGGCCTGCAGGCTTAACCGGAGATTCTCCAGATCGGCCGCGAACACCTGCGCATTATCGACAGAATTTTCCACCGCAAGTCTCACCCGACCCCAAAGGTCCGGCTCCCAGCTGGCACTGAAGGGAATCTGGAAACTGGCGGCCGTGCCACGGCCGCCGCCGTTGCGGCCGCGATCCGACTGCGTTATGGAGGGGTTTGTACCAATCAGGGGATAGTACCCGGAATGATTCAGCAGGATGAGGGCCCGGGCCTGACGGAACTGCGCCTCCGCCTGCTTTACGTTGTAGTTGTCGAGATTGATCAGCTCCTCCAGTTTGTTGAGTTCCGGATCATTGAAGATTTCCCACCACTTGCCCTTGAGCAAGCCATCGCCGGGTGTAGCAGATTTCCACTGATCGTTGCCCAC
Organism: Bryobacterales bacterium; assembly: GCA_030838885.1. Classification (GTDB taxonomy): domain Bacteria; phylum Acidobacteriota; class Terriglobia; order Bryobacterales; family Bryobacteraceae; genus BOG-234. The sequence continues at coordinate 4,850 of JAUZEU010000310.1, forward strand.
GAGTTCTTTAAAGGCTGGCGGAGCCGCCATAAGCGGCTTCTGATATTTCGGGCCCACGGTACAGCCGGAGAAGAAGGCGGACGCGGAAAAGATAAGGAAAAGTATTCGCAGATTCTGGCGGCAGGTCATGTAGTTAGTCGGCACTCTCGGCAACGCCACCAGGGATGAGAATACCCGGCCGGTTGCCGGTTCGCCTTGCACTTCCGTGCTTCCCTGAAAAACGCATCCGAAGACGGTCAAGAGAAAGATAGATTACAGGTGTGGTGAACAGCGTCAGCATCTGGCTGACGATCAGGCCGCCGACAATCGCGATACCGAGTGGGCGCCGCAACTCCGCGCCGGTGCCGTAGCCCAGAGCCAAAGGAAGGCCACCCAGCAGAGCGCAGCAGGTCGTCATCATAATGGGCCGGAAGCGGAGCAGACAGGCCTGATAGATAGCGTCACGCGAATTCATCCCCTCGTTCCGTTCGGCCGCCAGAGCAAAATCGATCATCATGATGGCGTTCTTTTTCACGATGCCGATGAGCAGAATGATAGCGATTAAAGCGATGATCGTAAGCTCGGTTCGGAAAATCACCAGGGCGATCAGTGCGCCTACGCCGGCCGAAGGCAGCGTCGAAATAATGGTGAGCGGGTGGACCAGACTTTCATAGAGAATTCCAAGCACAATGTAGACCGCAAGCAACGCCGTGAGAATCAGGACGGGCTGGCTCGAAAGGGAATCCTGATAGGCCTGCGCGGTGCCGGCGAATTTACTCGTGATGGATGTCGGAAGGCCCATGTCCAGTTCAGCTTTGTGGATAGCCAGCACGGCATCGCTGAGCGAGACATTCTCGGCCAGGTTAAATGAAACGGTGGTGGCGGGAAACTGGCCCTGGTGCGGCAGTGAAAGCGGCGTGATGCCCTCAGACCATTTCGCAAATGACGAGATGGGAACCTCGATGCCTCGCGGGGTCTGTACGTAAACCTTGTTCAGAACTTCCGGGTTGGACCACCACTTTTGTTCCAGGGAAAGCACCACGTGATACTGGTTGATCGACTTGTACATCGTCGATACCTGACGCTGGCCGAAGGAGCTATAGAGCGCGGTATCCACTGCCTGTGCGGTCAGGCCCAGCCGCGACGCGGTATCGCGATCGATTACGATGTTTTCCGAAAGACCGGAGTTCTGCTGGTCGGAACTGACGTCCGCGATTTCGGGGAGACGTTGCAAACGCTGCACCACTCTCGGCCCCCATAAAGCCAGAAGCGCCAGATCCTGGGTCTGCAACGTGTACTGATACTGCGCGTTGCCCTGCCTGCCCCCGATCCGGAAATCCTGCGCGGACTGCATGTACATGGTTGCGCCAGGCATACCAGCCGTTTTGCGGCGCAGCCGCGTGATAATCTCGTCTGCTGTGGCTGTTCGGATACCCAGCGGCTTGAGCTGACAGAACAACTGTGCGGAGTTGCCGCCGCCACCGCCGCGCCCGCCACCACCACCGCCACCGGCAAATGCGTCAACAGATTCAACATCCGGGTCCGAGCGGACCTGGGCTTCAAAAAACCGCACCTTCTCAGACAAAGCGGCAAACGAGATGTGCTGCTGGCCCTGGATATTGCCCATCAGCCGGCCTGTATCCTGTTGAGGGAAGAAGCCCTTGGGCACCTTAATATAGAGGTAGACATTGACGCCGATAGTCATTGCCATCACGATCATGGTGAGGGCCGGGTGCTTGAGAACAACATCCAGCGCCGAGGCGTAGGTGGAAATGATCCACTGGAAGAACTTCTCGCTCCATTGATACAGCTTGCCGTGATTGTGGTTCACTTTCAGCAGCCGCGAACACATCATCGGCGTCAGCGTGAGCGAGACCACCATCGAGATCGTAATCGCAACAGCGAGCACAACGGCAAATTCGCGGAACAGGCGCCCGACAATACCGCCCATTAACAAAATCGGAATGAAGACAGCGATGAGCGAGATGCTCATGGACAGAACAGTGAAGCCGATTTCCTGCGCGCCTCGCAAGGCGGCTTCCATGGGGCGTATGCCCATTTCGATATAGCGTGTGATGTTTTCGATCACAACAATGGCGTCATCCACCACGAAACCAGTCGCGATAGTCAGAGCCATCAGAGACAGGTTATCCAGCGTGTACCCCAGCATGTACATCACGCCAAAGGTGCTGATCAGAGAGACCGGAACCGAGATGCTGGGGATAAAGGTAGCCCACGGGTTACGCAGAAACACAAAGACAACCACGATCACCAGCGACATGGAGATCAGCATGGCTTTCTCGGCATCCGTAATAGATGCGCGGATGGTATTGGTGCGGTCGTTATCGATGTTCAGTTTGATGGTGGGAGGCAGCGAAGCCTGGAATTGCGGCAGCACGGCCCGAACGC
>JAUZEU010000337.1 GCA_030838885.1 Bryobacterales bacterium
CAAGCCGAGGTTCCCAAAACGGCCCCGGTCGCTTGCATCGAAATACCGGAAGCTCAACAGCGGTGGCGCGCCGGGAGCATACAGCGGTCGAGGGCTCAACCGTTCCGAGGGCGACTCGCCCAGCTGCAATACCAGACCGGTGAGGTCTGCCGTTTCACCAGCCAGCAGCAACATCGCAATCGCAATTCGAATCACTTTCCCTCCAGTTGGCTCAGCGCTTTTGCGGCAACAGCATTGCCGGGCTTACGATCCATCAATTGATTCAGTAAGGCGCGGGCCTGCTCCCGTTCGCCCATCGTAACGTATATCCGGGCCAGATTCAGATAGAGCTGGTCGTCGTCCGGATCCACCTGAATTCCGTACCGGAATGCCGCGACCGAATTCTTCGCCTGTCCCATCTTCGCGTAGAGGACTCCCAGATTATTGATGGCGCCTGTATGGTCCCGTTGCGCGCCAATGGCTTGCTGGAACCGCTGACGCGCACCTTCCAGGTCGTTCACTTCGGCGGAAAGGAGACCAAGCTGATTTGCGGCGTCGGCGCACTTCGGGTCGGCTAACAAAGCCTTGCTGAAGATTGCGCGGGCCGCAGCCTTGTCGTTCAGCTTCAGATAAGCCTCGCCCGCATTCACCATGGCAGGAGCGTAGTCGGGCCGGATCTCCAGCACCTTTCCGAAGATCGTAAGCGCGTCCCGGTCGCGCCCGAGTTCCTGATGAATCCTGCCTGTGGCCAGCAGAGCCTTCCAGTTATCTGGTCGCGACCGCAGCGTTTCCTGAAGGTACGGCAACGCCCGGTCCGGATAGCCGGCCCAATAGAATGCGGCGCCCAGCCTGAAGTAATTCCGGCGGGGCTCTGAATGGTAACGGCCGGGGAAGGGAAGCGCCAGATGAGTGCTCTGGCTGAGGTTCCGGAGATCTTCGCGCATCACTCCTTCCGAAGGCACGTTCGCGTACACGCGGCGCGCCCGGCTGTCACCATCCACAAGAACCGTGAAAGGTACAGAGAGAGCGCGGCGATACTCGAACAGATACCTGCCGAACACCGACCATGTCGCAGCTACATCGTCGTTCTCTTTTTTCAGATCGACCGCTTCGATTGGCAGTGATCCGGTTGCCGATGGCTTCTCGCCCGCATAGAGCACCACAAAGCCAGGTCCCTTGCGGCGGTCGGGTGTCGGTACCGGTTCCAGCAGCCAGGTATCCGCCGGATCCGGTGTGTTCCTTCCTGCAACTGGCGCGTCCGGATATAGAATGCGCTTCTGAAACGGAGTCCGGGCGGGCACGGCGGAGTCTTCGCTGATCCGGTAAATGAAACCAGGGGCAAGCCCCGGGATCTGTTGTGTCGTGCCGGAGGGCCAGGTTATTTTCACGCTCGCGACATTTTTCCCTGCGAGCCCGAAATGCAGTTTCTTCGAATGCTGTGAAAGAAACCCACCGCCAGCCTGAAGGAACTGCACCTGCCCGTTCACTTCCAAACGCGCGCCAATACCGTCGCGATTCGATTTCGTGCCCTCCAACTGAATTGCGATAGCGGTGCGCCCGTTGGTGCAGTCGTTTTGCATCGTGCGAATCTGCGGACCCAGGCGGCTCTTGAGGATGATGTCCGGATTTCCGTCGCCATCGAAATCAGTTACAGCGAACGTGCGGGTGTCGTCTGCGAAATCGAGGCCGCTCACGCCGGAGGCATCGAGATACCGACCATCCCGGCGTACATAGAAAACATTCGGCTCATGCCCGTTCCAGGAGTGATCCTCCCGAATGAGCTGATTGATGGCGTTCCAGCCGTTCTCATAGCCGGTGCCGGCGTTCTGGCCCAGGGGCGTCTTTGCAACCACCTGCCGCCAGAAGAAGCTGCCGAGATCCGTCTTAGCGGCACCGTTGGTCACCATCCCGGCGGCGACCAGAATTTCAGGTGTTCCGTCGAGATCGAAATCGAAACCACCGGAACTCCACGCCCACCGTCCCATCTCAACCGCTTCGCCGGCGCCTGTTTCTTCAAAGGTTCCGTCGCCTTTATTGCGGTAAAGAGAATTGCCTTTTGTATGCCTTCGATAAGCTTCGCCGTTCTGCTGCGCAGGAACGAACGCGGGGTCGTGAAAGATCCGCTGCCCAGGGGCGGTCCACATATCCGAGACATACAGGTCCGGCCGCCCGTCGCCATCGTAATCGAACCAGGACGCGCTCATGCCCGGGCCCATGTCTTCCACGCCGGCTTTCACCGCTTCATCAGTAAAGCACCCTTCCCGATTCCGGTAGAAATTATTCCGCCCGAAGTCGTTCGCGACATAAAGATCCTGCCAGCCATTGCCGTCGACATCGCACCAGGCAGGCGCAAAGCTGAACCGGTTGTTGTTCTCGTTGATCCCGCACTCGCCCGTGACGTCTTCGAAGAATCCACCCTGATCTGTCAGTTTATTGCGGAAGAGGAAATTCGGCGGACCGTTTTGCGCGTCGTGATAGGGCGAAGGGTATTGATACTGATCTTCGCTCTGGAAGTAAACGTAGCAGCAGAGATAAAGGTCGACGCGGCCGTCGCGATCGTAGTCTGCCGCGGCCATGCCTGTGAACGAGCCCTGCGGCAAGGTGCTGAAGCGGAAGGCATCGGGATGTTCACGGAATGTGCCATCACCCTGGTTCAAAAACAGCAGCGGTCCCGACCCCCGCAGGATCACGACATCCTGGTGCCCCGAATTCCGAAAATCCACGAAAAGAGCGCTGGTCGATTCGTCCAGAAGCCCCAGGCCCGTACGTTCCGTAATGTCTTCCGCAGAGCCATCCGGCCGGAGTTTATAAACGCGGTTGGGCAAGCCGCCAGGCTGGCAGACATAAACCTCGTCTGCGCCGTCGTTGTCCAGGTCGCCCACCGCGATTCCCTGGTTGCCGTACACGTCGATACCGGTCGCCGAGTCAAGACGCGAACGCCAATGGGGATTGCCCGGCAGCAGTTGTTCCGGGAATGACGATACACGGCCGAACACGTGGCCTGTCACATCGCGAAACAGCGGCTTCGGTGAAGCGAATGTCTCCGCGCTCAGCGTTTTGAAATCCGGCATGCCCCAAATGCCGACATGATAGGAGCGTTCGGTCTTGATTTCATATCGCACCCGCCCTTCCGGCAGGGCATAGAACCGGCAGGCCAATGCCTGCTGGTTTACCCACGGCTGAAGCGCCCTGGGAGCCACTTCTTTCTTCGCGAAAATTCGCCCCAGGCGAGCTTCCAGTTCAAAGGCATCTTTCTCGGCCTTGAACTCGTCGCTGCCCGGTTCCACGTAACGAAGAGCCGCATCGAACGGATTCGCGCGCTTGTAGTGGACGGGAAAGGCTGTCCAAGAGCTTGCTCGAGAGGGCGTCAGCCCGGCAGCAGCGATGGCTGTCAGGAATTCGCGGCGCTTCATCGGGGCCCATCCTGCGCCTTCACGAGCCGGGCGTGCTCGTTCAGTTCCGATTCCGCATCGGCGCTCCTGCCCAAACGCGCATAATCCCTTGAGAGCCGGTAATGCGGGGCTGGATTTGCCGGGTCCAACGCGGCAGACTTCGCAAACTCGCGGGCGGCATCCGCAAATCGACCAAGGCGGTCAAACACAGTGCCCAATTCGAAATGTGCCGAGGCGTCGCGTTCGCTCAGTGAAATAGCTTTGGCCAGCAGCGCCGCCGCGCGCTCGGGTTCCAGGGACTGAGCATTCAGCGCCCGCGCATGTTGCAGGTAGCCAACCGGGCTGGAAGGATGTGCGGCCTCGTACTCCGCGAAGCGCCTGGCAGCTTCAGGCAAGCGAGCCGGGATCTGACCGAGAAACTTACCCAAAAAAACGTAGGGCTGCTCAACGTCGGGCGCAATCGCCATAGTTCGAAGAAAGGCCGCGGCCGCATCATCGAAACGCCGCAGTCCATAACAGGCCACGCCAAGAGCAAGTTCGATTTGGGCGCTATCAGGAAGCTTCACCTTCGCAGCTTCCAGAATCTGAATCGCTTCAGCAAACTTTTCACGCTGCAGCAGTGGTTGCGCAGCTTCGAAGTAGAGGGATTCCGCTCGCTCGCGCGCGCCACGGTCCTGAGGTGTCAACCTCGCATAACGCGCCTGCGCATCAGCGGCGTTCAGAGTGGCGCCGCTCTCCGAGTAATAAATTACAAGGCTCTGAAGCACCGCCACGTCATCCGGGGCAAGTGTTGCGGCCTTGAGGGCGGCATCATCCGCCTTAGCCTCTTCGTGAAGTCTGCGATACGTCTGTGCAAGGGCAATCCAGACCCGTCCATTTGCGGGAGCCAGGCCTGAAGCCGCCTGCAAGCTCGATGCAGCCTCATTGAGATCACCACGTTGCAACGCAACAAGACCCGCCCGAAATGACTCCTCAAACGTGGAGCCGGCACCGAGAAAAGCCGCGAGAAAAAGAAGCAGAGCGGTTGCCACTTGAGGTAACCGCTATTTTATCCCGTTCAGACGAAGACAGTTGAAATGTCGACCGGAGTTCGCGCGCCTTCCACTACCACGATGCCGGATTCAGTGACGTGGTAGAGCTTCTTATCCCTCACCGGATCGTATCCAATGAGCGTGTCCTCGGGTATCGCGACGTTTTTATCCAGGACTGCACGGCGGATCTTTGAACGCCTTCCAATATCGCAGTTGTCCATGATCACGCTGTCCTCCACATAGGCCCCGGCATGCACCCGCACACCGCGACCCAGAATAGAATTCTTCACGTGACCGCCGGACAGAATACACCCGCCGGACACGATGGAATCAATCGCCTCGCCGCGCCGGTTCTGCTCGTCGAAGGTGAACTTCGCGGGCGGATCTGCGAAGCCGTTGGTTCGCAGCGGCCACTGCCTGTTGTATAGGTTTAAAGCCGGCTTGACGGCGCGCAGATCCATGTTCGCTTCCCAGAACGCGTCGATGGTGCCGACGTCCCGCCAATACGCTTCCCCGGGAGGCTCGCCCGGAATTTTGTTGCTCTGGAAGTCATATGCGTAAACCGCCTGTTGCTGCGCCACCAGCTTCGGCAGGATATCGCGGCCGAAGTCATGTGTGCTGGTTTCATCACACGCATCTTCGTGCAGGGCTTTCAGGAGCGCGCGTGTGGAGAACAGATAATTGCCCATGGACGCAAAAACCTGCTTCGGGTTGCCGGGGATCGTGGGCGCATCCGGCCTCTTTTCATGAAACGCCAGGACCCTGTTCGTGTCGTCGGTTTCAATGACGCCGAACTCATTGGCGTACTTTTTCTCAACAGGAATCGCCGCAATGGTACAAATGGCATTCAGATTTTCGTGGTATTCGATCATGTGCGCGATGTTCATCCGGTAGATATGATCCGCACCGAAGATCGCCACCACGTGCGGTTCCGCCTGCTCGATCAGATTAATGTTCTGGTAGATCGCGTCGGCCGTTCCCTGATACCAGGTTTCACCATGTGAGCGCATCTGCGCGGGCACCGGAATGATGAACTGATTCTTCAGTATTCCACCGGATTGCCATCCTTCACTCAGGTGTTGAAGCAGACTTTGGCTTCGAAACTGGGTCAGGACGTAGATCGAATAGATGCCCGAATTGATGAAGTTACTCAAAACAAAATCGACAATTCGGTATTTGCCGCCAAAGGGCACGGCAGGCTTCGCCCGTTCTTTCGTCAGGGGGTAGAGGCGGGTACCCTTGCCGCCGGCAAGTATGAGTCCGAGCACGCGCAGTCGCATGGCAAGGCCATTGTGTATCATGCGCATGGAATCCGCAACCGGATTTCCAAACATTCCCGGCACTTCATGTAAGGGCACCTGGCAGCCGGGTGTGATAGCTTATCCAGCGGTATGAGGAAATCGCTCTTAGCGATCGCACTTGCCGGGGCGTATCTCGCCGGGCGTGCGGATGTATTAACGACCCCGAAGTTGCAAAACAACCGGGTGACCGTGACGGAACTCGACTATGAACCAGGTAAGCCCCGACCGAAGTCTGTCCGGCCGGCTGACCAGGTCATTGTTTTTCTGGACGATTCCCGATACGAGCGGATCGACCCCGATACCGGCGCTAAAGAGATCAGGACCCGAAAATCGGGCGACGTGATCTGGCACAACAAAGGGGAAGTGGCCCCGGTGTTGACGAACCTGGACAGCAAGACTTATCGGACCCTTGTGGTGGAGTTGAAGTAGTGCGCTGGAATGCGAGAAGGCACCTGGCAAAGGCCCGCTGTATGCCCGTCCACTGAGCTTAAAGTCTGGTATTTGGCCGTAACTCCACCCGGACAAGAGGAAAGACCAACTACGTGAGCGCGACGTCAGGAACGTAAAACACGGATGGTTTCTTCTAATATCGGCCATGGCATTGCGTGAAGCGCCCTGGCCGGAGGTCAGTTCTTCCCTCTGATCATGGTCTCGCAAGGTTACCTGAGGTCCCGTGCATCTCTTACCTAATCTCAGAGAGAATCTGACATCCAAAGGCTATGTAGTTGTGGCCATCAATCACACTGCCTTCGGGCTTTGGCGAAGTGTCCCTTGCCAGGCATGCCGCTGAACTGAGCGATGATCAGCCTTTACGATTGAATCCATCGGTGATCTTTCGCAGGATTCCGGCAGCTTTTAAATGGTTTCGCCGATGCCGAGAATGTCGCGATTGCTTTCGAGCGCACCGTAAACTCAGACCGTGCATGTTGGTGTATGAAGGCGTCCAGCCCGGTACGGATGGCAATCAGCCGCCGGGACTGACGTCTGCCTCTGGCGCAGGGTTTTGATGAGCGGGTCTGGCGCAAAGAGCGCATCAACTCCACAAACCAGCACTTCATAACGGCGCCCGAGAATACGTTCATCCAGCGCCCGATATTCAGCCGACGGGAAGTGGAATCCTGGCACGGGGCACTCTGGACAGGGATGGGTTCAGCCGGTGGCAAAGACAGCAAAGAAA
>JAUZEU010000350.1 GCA_030838885.1 Bryobacterales bacterium
TTTCGAGTAGCCGAAGGCTTAGCGTTCCTGCGAGTTTCGTGAAACCAGCCTTGACCATGTGTTATTGAACCTCTGCGGCAAACATCGTGTCCTGCGCAGATACCGCATGGCGGCCCTGCGTTCCTGAAGCTTGACATGGTCTGCAAGACCTGCACGGCGCATGTCGGCCACGTTTTCCCGGAAGGTGCGCAATCCAGCGGCTACGGTATCTTAACCGATCGCCGGTAGCCTGCCAAGCCTACCCGCTCTTTGTGCACCGTTACCTTGCGGAAGATCGCATTGTCAGGCCGCGTCAGCGTTTCCTCAATGTTGTCGCCGGTGACCTTGAGCCGCCATGCCCCCGGCGCATATTCGCACATCAATTTCGCGCTGAGCTTCGCCACAACGGAATTCCAGCGTTCCCATGTTAAAGGCTTTGCCGTCCACGATCTTGTTGGCGCTAAGGGAGAAATAGCCGGTTTCGCCGGCAGACTTGCGAACGTATAAACTACCGTTTCATCGCGGCAGGCTGTGCCTTCGCCACGCACAGGGATCCACCACGCCAGGTTCCCGAGATGCCGTCGGCTTCCTTGACCTGCCTCAACAAATCGCGAAATGCAGTGCAGAACTTCGCATCTCGGTCCTTGAGAACGTATTGCTGCCCAGAGAGCGCGCGGCTGTTTCGATCAGATAACTTTGCGCGGCGGGGTTCCGATGCAGAGACCCAACCTAAGCATTCTCAAAAAGTCTGGGAGTACAAACAGGAGCCCCGACAACGCATTTACAGTCCCAAAGAAACGAGAGCGGTACCGTAAACGTCTGACAGGCAGGATGCCTTCCCACCAGGCAGCACGTCAAGGATCTCCCGAAGACCAGATTCCGACTCAGTCCCGATGAGGGTAGGAATTCTTGCATTGGTGAAACTTCCCCCGCACGCAATCCGCCGGAACCAGAGTGCCCCCCGTATACGCCCAGGCTTGGGCCAAGCGATGACTCTGCATTAAATCCAGGTATGGTCATTTCGAACCTCCTAATGGTCCTCACCTTTAAAGCGGTGGCATCGTCACAACTTCTTCAAACCCGGGTAGGCCCTTTGCTTAAATATCGAAGCAATCAAGACAACGATCTAGAATATCGCACCAACCGCCGCCGCGCGACGGGTTCTGACACAAACTAGCGGCTTTATTAAGCAGTCCATGTGGACAAGGACACTTTAGCTGCGGCACGACTAGCTGAGACCCAGCAGCACTCGGTTGGCTTGCATGGTACTTTCCGCTCGTATTGTAAAGCGACACTTCTGCGGTGAATCCCGGTATGTTCATTGTTAGCTCCTTTTCTCGATTCAACGGTCATAATACGGCGACAACTTGGTCACGAGGAATGGAAATTCCTCGGTCACATCCACCCGCACAAAAAATTTCTCGGTGAAATCTGTATTGCGGTTGCTATAAGCGAAGATGACATCGACGACGTTACGCGTGCCGCTCAAGCGTGAGGGCCGCACCTCAACCCCGGTCAGCGAAAAATCCTGACCGAACTCTTCCGCGGCCTTGCCATAAATGGCTGGATACCGCATTGCCAAATAGTTCAAGGCGCGGTGCCCATCCGTGGCCCCCGCGTTATCCGTCATTTGCATCATCCTGTCGAACAGCTCTTCTGCTGCAGGCCCGAACTGTTCGGCTGGGATCTTCTCCGGCTTCGGGATGGCCTTCAAGAGCGAACCGCGGTCGAAAGAATAAACCTGATCGAGTGCAACCAGGGGAACCATGAGACCGTTACACATCTCAGGCGGAGCGATCGGGCCCCGCAAACCAATGATGGCATCAATGTCATTTGAGTTAGGCGACGGACGAATGGCTTCCACCAATAACTCGATGTCCGCCGGGTCACGAAGCTGAAGCAAATAGGTTTCGAGCCCTTGGATACTCAGCACCCAGCACAGTTGGCGCGCCAGGTAACGGTTCTCGCGCTTGGACAAGACAGCGTGAAAGGTCTGTTGGTCGGTTTTCCCGGCCGTGTCCGTTCGTCCCGTCGCCTGTGCGAATTCCTTTTCCGCGGCGAGGTTCGGGAAGCGCGCTTCAATCCTGCCGAGGGCATAAACATAAGACAGGGTTCCAGCAGTAGTGCAACTCGAACCGGAGGTACCTCCGCAATTGCAGCTCCCGCCTCCTGACTGCGGCGTGATCGAGGTAGGGGTCCGATCCCCTGGCGAGGGCGCGACTCGTCGCGTTTCATTTGCCGTGGCCGGTTGCTCCACTTGCCGCTCCAATGTTTCAATTTGCTCGTTCATACGTTTTCTTAGTAAATCCGCAGTTACGCAAGTACTATACATCCAATCTCAATTGGTGAAAACAGTTTTGTTGGCCAGGATTCGATATGCCGCCGCAGCATCTAATAATGGTGGAACTACCGAAGCCCGCCGTGTTGTAAGAGCTTGGGTAACGGCGAGTTTGACTTGCGCCGACGTAGCGTAGGGAAATTCCGACCACAATAGCGCAATTGTCCCGGTCACAAAGGGCACCGCAACACTCGTTCCGCCGAGAGTTAGTGATCGGCCGTCAGCGCCGAGGCTTGTGATGCCATCGCCGGGAGCGCTCAAGCCTCGTCTGCCGATAGAACTGCCCAGATTCGAATCGTTCATCGGTCTGCCTCGAAAATCGCAAGCCGCGACCGGGATAACCCATGGATGGCGCGTGATGGCGGAGCTCCCAAGGGTGCCTTGATTGCCGGCCGCTGCAACTACAAGCACATTGCGCCCGACGGCTTGGTTGAGCGCTTGTTCCAGCTCCTGTTCCCCTTTGGTTGAAGGCTGCCCAAGCCCGAGACTCAGATTGATAATCCGTGCACCCGAGTCTATGCATCCAACGATCGCGTCGGCAAGCTCTTGCGGACTCGCGCTTGGCGTTTGTTCAGTTCCCGAGGTTGATTCGGCAAAGACAGGACGGATCAGAAGAGTACAGCCGGGGCAAATGGCGGGTGCGGAAGAATTTCGTTTTGCGGACAGGATCCCGGCTACGAAGGTTCCATGCAGACACGCAGCGCTACGGGTCTGTGCGCAGGCGGCGCCGTTAGTCCCTGGAACTTCGCGGAGGTTTTCGCCCGTCAAATCGGGATGTCGCGTTACGACAGGCCCGTCAATGAGCCCGATGCTCACCTCAGGTCTGCCGCTGGTGCGCTCCATCAACGCCGCGAGTCTGACTAAATTCAGAGGATCCATAAATTTTTGTCCGCTTTGTTTCGGATGAACCTACGTAATCCTGCCTCCCGCAGTCTTGGAGCGAACGATTGATGCAATTAGATCACAGCTGCGTTCTGGGGTGGCCCCCTGGGCTGAGACAAGCAGGGTCGAAAATCCTCACCGCACCCTCATGCCGGATTACTTGGCAGTTCGATCTGATAGTCGAGGCTTCGGAGTTTTCGGATCATTTTTGCAGTGCGTGCTCCTCTCGACTTTGGGCTTAGAGCCGGCCCCGTTCGTCGTAATGCACACCTTGGTGCAGCATTTTCCAAATGAGCCGACAAACGACAAAGACGATGGGCGACGGCCTAGTTGGCAGTTTTGTATTCGTAAGAGCGAGAGCGTGAGAGGGAGGCAGTTGGTCGAGCGATCATGCGGCCGTCAGTCCGAGGAGGCGTACAATGAACGCGGCCTGGCAGGGGATGTCGTTCTTAGCTACCTTCCGGCGCAAAATCGATTTTTGAGATTAGAGCCATATAGGTGAGTCTGAAGTCGCAGGCAAAAACAAAAACCTCTGCGATAGGTTTCGCAGGGTTCATGATGAGTTCCAGGTTGTGAGAAGTGGGTTACCGGGCCATCGCGGTTCCAATGTTGATGAGATTATCGGCGATGACACCGAGTCCTTGTAATGTCCGGAAATGTGCAGGCACCGCGTTTCACGCTGTCCGGTCATAGTAGTTGAGCATTCCGCCGAGGCGGCTCCGGCGGCGAACCGGACCGTTGCGGGCGGCGCAATTGCGATTAGGAACAATGAGGATGTGCCGATGCCCTGGTGATTTCGCTCGGTATGATGATGCGCGACGAACTCACGGACAGGGGTGCGCAGAGCCCCTTCTCCAAACAGAATCATCTGTTCCAGGCACGACTCTTTTATTCTCCGGACAAAACGTTCGGCGTAACCGTTCAGGTTCGGAGACCGAGGAGGAAGCCTGACAGATTCCAAACGTGCTTCGGTCAGCGTCGTCAGAAATTCTTCGTGAACAGCGGATCCCGATCATGGATCAGGTAACCCTTTCCCTCAGCAAACCGTCTTCCCCATCGGTCAGATTGCGAGCGATCTGGCCCATCCATTAACCCGTTCGCCCTCGCCGAAATGCCACAATTTGGATGCGGCGGGTAGATAACTCGATGAAGAACAGAACCGGAAAGCGCCGGAGGCCTCTTCGGGTCCAAACTTCGACCGTAAGAAAGTCCGCGGGCCGCGAGCAAGCCCAGTGCCGCGTCAGAAACTCCTTCCATATCGTCTTACGAATACGTTCCGGTCCGGGCTCGATGGCATCGCGCTTCGGGATACTGGCGATTATGCTGCGGGCCAGTTCGTATCCGAGATTCGCCAGCGCACCGCGGATTCGAAGGTATCCCCAACCGCGGTTTCCCCTGGCCATACGGACGACCAGCGCTTCCGGATCCTTCCCCGTTGCCGGCCGACCGGGACTCCGGCGCGCGCTGCCATCGTACTTGCTTGTTCGCGATGAGTTTCCGATGCCAGTTCAGCAGGGTGTCGGGCGTGCCAATAGTGGCCACATTCGCCAGCAGCCTTCGTCCGAGGATCTTGGCCTTCGCTGCCAGGCTACGGCAATGGTTACGTCTGGACTGTCGTTGCTGAGAGGTTGCGGAGTTGCAACTTCTCTGTCATTCGCTTTCTTAGTCGGTCATGCCAGCGAACTCCTTTCGTCGCTGGTTATACCTCCACTCACATCGAGCCGCAGAACCGATATTGCCGCTTGCGGCCTAGTTGAAACGGCGCGAACGATCGCCTGTCAGAAGGGCGTTTGTCGTTCCCGATCCTGCGGAGCCTCCTCAACTCGGAGCGATTTGTCGACTTGGTGATCGGCGATTTGGCGTCCGCAAAGCTCGGTGTCGATCCATGGCGTTTTCTGGCGTTGGGGGCGAATGAGAAGATCCAGCAAGAGATAACCGCAAACGCTACCCGCAGGCATCACCATTCATCGGGCCAAAACAGGCCACGTGCCACCGGCAACCACGACATTTTGGCTATCATGGGAACCTACAATCTGTAAGATACGGAGTCCATTGCGTGCGTAGTGGAACAATTCTACAACCGGTGTCTTTCACAACCACAGGAATAGTCATGCTGGCGCGGTGTGCGCCTATTAGCACCTATCGCTGAGTCTTTTTGATTGATTCGGGCGAGGATTGGCGTTATATTCACCAAAACGCGGGCCCCGCAATGGAAGCCAGCACTACAGAAAGAGGAACGCCGTGGCAAACCCTGAAGAAAAAATTGCTCAACTTGCACCCAGCTGGATCTGGAACATTCATCGCTGCCTCGCGACGGATATCGCGATAAACTTCGCCGCCGAACAGGTGGATCCCGCCACCCGTATTCAATTGATGGCTTCGACCCTTGAGACAACGGCTTCGGCTTATCGCATGCTCGCCGAGGGCGCTACCAACGCCGCCAAAATCATCGCAAAGTCCTCGGCCAAAGAGTAACTTCGAGACCAACATGCGACCTCTTCCGCGCAAGTCCGATCCGCTGCGGGATACCGCTGCGGATGTTGTCTTGATTGGATATCAGGATCAGGGAAATCTCGGCATGGGATATCTTGCGGCAGTCCTGCAGGAGCATGGCTACGTCGTAGACATGGTCGATATTCGGGATGGCGCCGAATCGATCGCGTCTGGTCTCATCGGCCGTCCGCCTCTCGTCGTTGGATTCTCACTGATCTTCCAGTACTTCCTTCCGCGATACCGGCATCTGGCAACCATGCTGAGGAATGTCGGCGTTACCAGTCACTTCACGATAGGTGGCCACTATCCGAGCCTTTGCCATGACGAGCTTTTGCGGAATTTTCCCGAGTTGAACAGCGTTGTGCGTTACGAAGGCGAACAGACGCTGCCCGAACTCGTTGATCGGATACGCGACGGAGGCGACTGGCGTCAGATTTCCGGAATCGCCTATCTGGCCGATCGCGATATCGTCGTCACCGAGCCGAGGCCGCTCGTCCACGATCTGGATACTCTGCCCTTTCCCTACCGGCCTTATGAGCCGGAGCAAATCGGCGGCTATAAGACTCTGCCTCTTCTCGCCAGCCGCGGATGTGCGCGCCGGTGCTCCTTCTGCTCCATCCATACCTTCTATCGCACCGCGCCTGGCAAAGTGGTCCGAGCTCGCAAGCCGGAAAAAATCGTCGAGGAAATGCTCAGCCTTCAACAGCGGTTCAACGCACGTGTTTTTCTCTTTCAGGACGACGATTTTCCGCTGTGGGGAAACGCCGGACGCCGCTGGGCAGACGAGTTGATCGGTCGCATACAAGATTCGGGCCTGACCGAATCCACGGTCTGGAAAATCAGTTGCCGCGGCGAGTATGTCGAACCCGAGCTGTTTTCCCGGCTGCGTGATGCGGGCCTGTTCCTTGTTTACATGGGCATCGAGTCGGGTGTGGATCAGGGTCTGAAAATCCTCCACAAGGAAATGACTGTGGAGCAGAACCTCGCGGCCATACGGACGCTGAAGGAAATCGGCATTCAGTTCTCTTACGGCTTCATGCTGTTCGATCCTTCGAGCACCTTCGACTCTGTTCGCGAAAACGTGGGCTTCCTGCGGAAGATCGTGGGTGACGGCTCGGCCGCCGCGACCTTCTGCCGCATGTTGCCGTATGGCGGCACCCCCATCCGCGATCACCTGGCGAAGGAAGGACGGCTGCGCGGCGATCTCACGCACCCCGACTATGAGTTTCTCGATACCAGGCTCAACCAGTACTACCTCCTGCTGGACCGCGCGATGGCGCCGTGGATCCACAACGACGGTATTTCGAACGAATTCAACTACGCGCTCGACGAATTTCAGGCCATGCGGCGGCTCGTCCGCGGGCTCGAACAAACAGAAGTCTACGGAAACGAGCTTCGGTCCCTGATCGGTGAAATGAACGAGCGATTGTTCCGTCTTGTTGAGGAGTCGTCCTTCCTCTTCGAAAGTGGCGATCGTTCGCTGATCAATCCCGAAGAGACGAAAGCCTATGTGGACCAGGCACGGGCGCGCCTTGTTCGCGCGCGCAATAACTTCGTCGCGGAAAATATCTATCGGCTCATGGAACCTGTGTCTCAGGATTGCGCAAGCGGCCCGGTAATGGCGCCTCAGGTTCACTGACGATCGGAACCACGATTCCTCCAGCACGTGACGCCAACAGATTCGCTCCGGTCTTCATGCTGGCAACGGCCCGTTCCTATTCTTCCGTGGTCGCTACCATGGTCGGCCAGCACCCCCGGTGCGCTTCACTGCCTGAACTGAAGCTCTTCGCGTACGACACTATCGGGCAACTCGAAGCGTCGTTACCCGTCTATTGGTCAGATCGTGGCATTACCCACCGTAGCCCCGGACTCGTCCGCGCCATCGCGCAGTTCGAGTTCGGCGATCAGAATTCTGCCTCGATGCTCGCGGCGCGCGCATGGCTGCGCGACCGGGCTGATTGGTCCGGCGCGCAAGTCTTTGACGTATTGGTCGCGCGCTTAAGCCCGAGGCTCGCCGTAGAAAAATCACCCGAAAACGTGGAGGATGATGCCGCATTGCAGCGCCTCGCCGCGTCTTATCCCCGAGCGCGTTATCTGCATCTGACCCGCCACCCGGTAACCACGCAGCAGTCCCTCGAGAAACACTTGAATCGCACCATTCCGGGCTTTGTCCTGCCGGGCCAGCCGATGTTCGGAATCGCCGCGTGGGTGTCCGCGCAGTGCCGGATCCTTGCTTTCGCCGCCACTCTGCCGGAATCCCGTTATCTGCGCGTCCGGGCTGAAGATGTTCTCAATGATCCGCACTCCCAGCTTGCGTCGATCGCCTCCTGGCTGGAGCTCGAAACCAGCCCTGACGCGATTGAAGCCATGCTGCATCCCGAACGCTCTCCTTTCGCTCGTCCGGGTCCGATCGCCAGCGGCATCGTCGGAGGCAACGATCCGGCCTTCCTGTCGGATCCGGTTCCACGCCGCGTTGCGCTCCCCCCAAGCGTCGAGCCGCCCGAGGGCTGGGTGGAAAACCCATCTCTCTGGGAGATGACGCTCGACATTGCCACAAGGCTTGGTTATCTGTGATGTCACACCTTCGCGAGGAGTTGCTGCGCCGGCGCGATGCGGACCAGGAGGCCCGCGTGTCCGTGCCGCGTGGTGCGCCCAACGCTCTGGCAAACACGATGCGGATCGATGACGAGAATGCAGTGTGGTTGCGCGAGGTCGTCACGAAGTTCGGGTGGCCGGGACGCTCGGTTGTGGGAGACGACGGCGCCCACGCCGCCTGGCTCCTCGCGCAGCATGCGGACCGGGACCCGGCGCTGCAGAAACACTGCCTCACACTCCTCGAACAAGCCGTAGCGGTATCGGAAGCCGAGCCGCGCGATCTCGCATTTCTCACCGATCGTGTGCGCCTCGCGAGCGGCCAAAGCCAGATTTACGGCACTCAGATGACCCCGCGCGGCGGCCGTTTTGCAGCCCGCCGGCTAGCCGATCCGGAAACCGTGGACGAGCGCCGCGCTTCAGTCGGCCTCGAGCCTCTGAACGAATACCTCAACCGTGCGCTTGAGCTTTATGGGCCGCCTTCCCCCGCGCGCATGATCTGTCCGAATTGCAGTGCCGAAATCGGAGTATGGCTGCCGGAACCGGGCGCGCGCACTACCGTCGAATGCGCGTCATGTCATTCGATCTGGAACGTGCGGCCTTCCATTCCGGAGACCACCATGCCCGTTGTCACACAAACTTAGCTTCAATCTCGCTTAAGAACGCCTTACACAGCGGGACGAACTGCTGTAACAGGTCACGATCCTTGTCCCCGAGGTTCTCAGATTGTTTTCAGCCTGATTTCTCGAATTCCTCTCCACGTATGTCCGGAAAATGAAACGTCGGCTCACTCGATCAATGACGGGTGAAGCGAGGGACCGCGCGCGAACGCTGGACTGGTAAAGGATGCGTCGGCTCACCGTGTCCGGCGAGCCATGC
>JAUZEU010000369.1 GCA_030838885.1 Bryobacterales bacterium
CGAGATTCCTGCGAACTGGATGGAGGACGCGCGGGCACGCTCGGTGGAGCGCCTGTCGGGCTTTCTGGCCGGCGCGCTCCATGCCGAGCCTGCCGAAGAAGACGGTTGCCGCTGGTGCGATTACAAAGAGGCCTGCCGGGTGGAGCAGCGACAGGTTTTGGTAATGATTGAGGGCGCGCACGGTGCCTGAATTTACGGCGGCGCAAAATGAAGCAATCCAATACCGCAAGATGGATGCATGCGTGGAAGCGGGGCCTGGCTCGGGTAAGACCACGGTTCTGGTGGAGCGGTACCGCAGGCTGATTGAAGACCACAACTTCGGGGTTCACCAGATTCTTGCGATCACGTTCACGGAAAAAGCGGCCGCGAATATGAAGGCGAAGGTGGCGGAGAAGTTCAGCCACGATGCCCTTCGTTTGCGCGAGCTGGAGTCGGCGTGGGTTTCCACGGTTCACGGCTTCTGTGCGAGGCTGCTCAGAGAGAACGCGATTGCCGCCGGCATTGACCCGCGATTCCGTGTGCTGGATGCGCGGGAGTCTGATGAGATGCAGATCGAGTGCCTCAATTCGGCGCTGGATGAACTGGTGGAGTCGCGACGTGAAGACGCTCTGGCATTGATTGAAGTGCTTCAGTCTCCGCTCTCCTTCACGGGCGATCTGAAGAATACTTACGATGGCATTCGTTCGGCTGGCATGACGGTTGAGCAGGTTCGTCCCATGCCAAACCCGTCCCAGGCGGCCACGCCCGCCGATCTGGCAAATCGTCTGAACTGGCTGGTGCATGCCTGGCCCGCGACGTTAACACCGGTTCAACGGACGCAGCGGGGCGATCTGCTGGCGTGGATCCCGATGCTTGCTGCTGCGCATACCGGATCTCTGGCCGCAGTACGTGCCCTGGTAAAGGACAATCCCATCAATCTGGGCCGCGTTCCCATGGACCACCGTCCAGACCTCAAGGCTTTTCGGGAGCAGGAACTGAAGCAACTGATTGTCTCTGCCACAGACGCCCACACAGCACCTTTCCGCGAACTGATCTTCGATGTGCTCTCGCGCTTTGACGCACTCTACAATCAACGCAAAACTGAAGCCGGCGCGCTCGATTTCAACGATCTGGAACGCCGCAGTATCGAACTTCTCCGTCGTGACAAGCCAGTGCAGGACCGTGTTAAGAGGCAGTTCCGCCAGATCATGCTGGACGAGTTCCAGGATATCAACGAGCAACAGGCAGAGCTCATCCGTCTGATCCGGGACGACGACGTTTTCTTCGCGGTGGGAGACGTGAATCAGTCGATTTACGGATTCCGCCACGCACAGCCCGCTATCTTCAACAAGTACCGTGCCGAGATCCGGGAATCCGGCAAGCACCTGTCCCAACTGCTGGACAATTTCCGCAGCCGCGCGGACATCCTGAGTTGTGTGGAAGCGCTGCTGAATGCTTCCGAAGGCATCGAACCTCGTGAACTCGTGGCGCGTGCGCAGTTCCATGAGAAGGCTGAATCCTCGATTGAGGTGCTGAGGTCTGCGGATCCAGACAAGGACGAAGCGGGTATTCGCGAGGCGAAATGGATTGCGTATCGCATTCTGCAACTGCGAAGCAAGCCTGCGATGGAGAACTTTGGCGACTTTGCCGTGCTCTGCCGCAACGGCGAGTCCATGAAGCCCATTCTGGAAGAATTCGACCGCGTCAACATCCCCTATGTTTGCGGGCGCAGGCAGTCATTCCTGCTTTCCCGTGACGGCCGCGATATCACCGCCCTGCTGCACGTGATCGCCAATCCGCGCGACGGTATCGCGCTCGGTACCGTGCTGCGGTCCCCGCTGGTGGGGCTCAGCGACGAAGCGCTGCTGCGGCTTCGCCTGGCAGGAAACTCGCTCACCGGGGGACTGAAAGCACCAGTGCCGGATCTCGCACCTGATGACGCCGGCCGCGTGGCGCGCTTCAACCGAAACCTGAAGCGCTGGCGTGCCTCCTGCAACATTATCCCGCTGGACGTGCTGATCACGCGCGCCCTCTCCGATTGCGGGGTCCACTGGATACCAGGCAGTCTGATAGGCGCGAACATCGAGGCTTTTCTTCATCTGGCGCGCTCGAAAGGCAGCCAGCGTTCGCTGCTCGATTTCCTGCGGGAACTTGAAAGTGTGGAAGGTGCGATCAACACGGAATCCGACCTCTCCGACACCGATCAGGGCGACTGCGTGCAGGTGATGACCGCGCACGCCGCGAAAGGTCTGGAATTCCCCGTCACCATCATTGCGGCCATGAACAAGGAAACGCAGCGCAGTTCCGCGTCGATTGCTTTCACGGCGGAACATGGGCTCGGCATTAAGTGGAAGGACCCGGTCGGCGTTGATGGCCTGAAGGATTCCTGGGCGCTCGCCAACAGCGAAAACCTGAAGCAGCGCGAACGCGAGGAAGCGTCCCGGCTGCTCTATGTGGCGATGACGCGGGCGGAACAGCATCTGATTCTGTCCTACTCCGCCTCGAAACGAAAGCCGGCGGGATGGGCGAGGTGGGTGGACGATCATTTTGGTGAGGTGGAGTCCAAAGAAACGGACCCGCCCCAACTCACCGCCGATGCAGCCGCAGCACGAATATCCACAGAGGTGCCGGTGCTTTCGCGCCCCACAATCGAAGACCAGCACGACACAGCGGTGAACGTGACCTCGCTCGCGCTTTTTGCGAAATGCCCCCGCAAATACTACATCCAGCGCTATCTCGGCTGGACCACGGGCAGGCGCGCCCACTTCGATCCGGAGGCGCCGGTGCCGGATGATGACGGCGACGAGGTTTCCGCCGCGGAATTGGGTTCGCTTGTCCACGACCTTCTTGCCGCCAAACCCGGCGAATACCCCGATGAGGCCCACGCCCTCGCGAACGTGTTCCTGCAAAGCGAACTGGGCCGGCGCGCCGCCTCGGCCACGCGCAGTGAGCGCGAATGGGACTTTATTGCGGATATCGGGGGCACCGTGGTCCGCGGGTCGGTCGATCTATGGTTCGAGGAAAATGGGGAGATCGTTCTGGTGGATTACAAGACGGACGCGACGCCGATCCATCCGGACGATTACGCTCCCCAACTGGCGATCTACGCGCTGGCTCTGGAGCGTGCACTGGGTGTCAGGCCTGCACGCGCTTATCTGCACTTCCTTCGCCCAAACCGGATCATTGAGGTGCCTTTGGACCAAGCGCGTGATCTGATCGCCGAACTGCGCGACGCCCAGGACAGCCTGCATTTCGACCTGAACGAAGGCGATCATTGTAAGCAGTGCCCATACTATCGCTCGCCGTGCCCGGCCGGGCTCTCTATCCAGTAGCCAGGAAGAAAGTCCGCGCATAGCCGGCGTCGCCCGCCATACCCGCATCGCGCGCGTCGTATCTAGTTACGTCATTGAAACCGGCATCGCGCAGGGTGCCTTCCACCTCATCATGATCGTGACAGGTCTGGCGGATGGTGAAGTCCTTCCGCACCCAATTCCTGTCTTTCTCGAAAGCCGTCATCCTGCACTCACCAACGCGAGTCTGGTCGTCGTAGTCCATGCGGAGCACCAGAACACTCTCGTCCTCCACCAGAGCGTCTATCGTATTCCAGTAAAGAATGAACGCTTCCTCCCGGTTGAGATCGAAAAGGAATGGCGCGCCGCGCTTTAGATGCTTGCGGACGCAACGGAACGCCAGGTGCAGACCCTCCAGGTCCGGCACATGGTTCAGGCTCTCGAAGACGGAATACGCCGCGGCAAACTTCCTGCCCAGGGCGAAACTGCGCGCATCCGCGACCGCAAGGTTGACCTCGGGCGCGTTCTGCCGCGCGAAGGCGATCATCTCGGAGGAAGAGTCAATCCCGGCCATCTCGAACCCCTGCTGCCGGACCTGCTCAGTGAACTGGCCCGTACCGCAGCAAACGTCCAGCACGGCTGAGCCCTCCTTCAACCGGGACAGAAGCAGGCGCTGCACGATGGGGAATGCCTCAGTCCGGTATGCAACTCCCCAATGGCGATTATAGATCCTCGCAAAGGGGTCATATTCACTGTTTGGAGTGATGCGTTTCGCCACGTTCTTCAATCCTAAGCCGGTGGGCGCATATACTGAAAGAGATCCGCCCATGAGCCAGACGATTACCGTACCGGGTACCTCTCCCGGCATTGATATCTCCGGCGAGGACGTCAAGAGCCCGCTATACCGCGTGGTCTTGCTGGACGACGACGATCACACGTACGACTACGTGATTGAAATGCTCCAGAAGGTCTTTATTTTTTCCACGGAGCAGGCCCTGCAGCATGCGCAGGAAGTCGACTCCATGGGGAGAACGGTGCTGATTGTATGCGAACTCCCCGAAGCGGAGTTTGGCCGCGACCAGGTGCATTCTTTCGGGCGGGACTGGCGCCTGCCGCGTTCCAAAGGCTCCATGTCAGCCGTCGTGGAACCAGCCGGTGAATAAGGACTTCTAAGCACCGGCCCACGTATAATAGCGGACCAGAGGATCACGTTGGAGTTCCGGACATTCGACAGCGAGTATGTCAAGCGACTGACCGCCGGCGACCCGGAGACGGAAGCGCATTTTCACACGTATTTCACTCAGTTTCTATCGTTGAAACTCCGGTCGCGCCGCATTGATGCGGATGCGGCGGGAGACGTACGGCAGGAGACGCTCTACCGCGTCCTGAAGGTCTTGCGCGTGGGTAACGGGGTGGCGAATCCGGAGCGTTTTGGCGCGTTTGTCAATTCAGTTTGCAGGAATGTGTTGCTCGAAACGGGCCGCAAGGCCGCCCGGTCTCCGGATGCGGGGGAGGATCCACCGGAGATTCCGGACCGAACCATCGATCTGGAGCGATCACTCATCACGTCGGAGCGCAAACGGGTGGTTGCAAAGATTCTGGACGAATTGCCTGCCAAAGACCGGGAAATTCTGCGAATGGTGTTCTTTGAAGAGGCGGACCGGGACGAGATATGCCGGCGGCTGAACGTGGAACCAGGGCATCTGCGTGTGCTGCTGCACCGTGCGAAAGCGCGCTTTCAGGCGGCGGGTGTCCGCGGCGGACGAATTGTTTCCCAAATTCTCATGGTTCTCTGCAACGGATTCACTACGAATGTAACTACCCGGTGAGTACACGCGCATGAGTATGGGACTAGATCACGACGCCATCATTCGGTCGCAAACACCGGAGAAGTACGTTCTGGGAGAGCTGTTGCCCCATGAGAGGGAAGAGTTCGAGGAACATGTGGCGGATTGCACCATTTGCATGCAGGACCTCGCGGCGGCTGATATGTTCGCCGCGAACGCGTCTGCCGTTTTTGCGGACGAAGCCGCAGCCCTCGCGAACAAGTCTGCAAAGGCGGCGGGGGAAAAGTCGGGGAGCTGGTTCGATTTCCTGCGCCCGCGCGCGTTCCCGGTGCTGGCGTTTTCCGGTGTACTGAATCTGGCGTTGTTGGTGTTTGTGGGTTATGGAGTTACCCGGATGGCCACCGTTCCCGAACTGCGTCCCGAGGTCGCGGAGGCTTTTACCGTTCGCCCGCCCGCGCGCAGCGGCCCGGGCCAGGTGTGCGCAGTGGGCAGATCCAGGTCTTTCGCCACACTTCAGTTTGACCTCTCGCGACCTTACCAGCGATACTCATATTCGCTCGACGGCGCCGGGCAGAGTCCGGTGAATGCGGCCCGTGCGTCCGGTTCGGAAACGCTGAATCTGACGGTTTTGGTATCGGGTCTGAAGCCGGGGGACCATAAGTTCGAGTTGTCGGGTTGGGATGGACAGCGGAATGTGGAAATCGGCGAGTGCATCCTGAGGGTTGAGCCCGGCAAGTAAGTCAGACGAGGTGAAGTTTGCAGGCTATCGAACGTTTCAGGTACCACGCCGCGACTTTAGGTGTGTCAGGTCAGATCCGGCAGCCCTTCGAGCATGCGATCTGCCCCCAGGCGGATGTCATGTTGCCGGAAACGGGAGGCTTCGTTCACGCCCGGGTGGACAATTTCAATTTCCGTGACCTCATTGTTTTCGATCGCGCGATTGCATTCGCGGCGGGGTCTTTCAGCGTTAAAGACGACGCGTTTGATGCGACGGCGACGGTAACGATTGAGGGGCTGAATATCTTCAATCTGATTACGGCGGATCGGGTGACGGCGCGAATTGCATCCAGCCATCCGAGGAGCGGTGCGGAACCGCGAATTACGCCGATCGGGTCATCTTTTGAAAACCTGCGCATTGCCGGATATAAGGTCGAAGTGGATCTGGCGGTGGATACGTTTTCGGAGTTCGATACGGCCAGCGAACTGAGATCGGCCTGCGAGGACAATGACCTGAGCGAACGGGTGCAGCCGCACTCGCTGAGTACGGAGCGGGACGGGGAGATGTCTTTTACTCTGGTTCGATCGCTCAGGGGCCTTGGCAGAGAGATCACAGTATCCGGTAATACGATCCGGATCAGAGACTTCGGCGTAGTGCGTCTGGCAGAGATTTTTATCTCGGAGCGCAAGCGCCGCGTTACTATGGTGCAATTTAACCTTGGAAGCACTCCGGAAGGCGACGGTCAGGCGGGCGGCGCGGAAGGTAACGGGTCCGCGAACTAAACTTCGCCTTGTTTTTGCGTTGTTGCTGCTGCTGGCTTTCGGCGGGTGCCGGGAGCATGAGGCTGAAGCGGCGAAAGGCATCTACCGGGACGCGTATTCGCTGTTCCGGAACCAGCATTACAAAGAGGCCCTGGACCGCGCCGCGCAGGGTCTGCAGCGTGCCGGCACGAATTCTGATTTGTACTGGAACTTCCGTCTGCTTCAGGTTGAGATATTACTGGGCGAGCGCGAGGCTGTGAATGCGCGCAAGGCTCTCAACTTTGAGCTTCCGCCTAAGGCCAGAACTCCGCGAAACCTGAGCCGTTATCTGCTGTGTCAGGGTTTCATAGCCAGCCTTTTGCAGGACAACAAAGAGGCCGGCAGTCGACTGGCTGCCGCGG
>JAUZEU010000425.1 GCA_030838885.1 Bryobacterales bacterium
CCCCGCTGCATTCGGCCGACGTACTCGACCGCTTTCGTTCCCTCATGCACTGGCTCAGGGCGCTTCGAAGGATTCGGCCCTCCTGGGTTTGCAAATGACCGCAATCCCTTGCCATTCAGGACTCCCATGCGTCCATCAGGCAACCCGAAGGCCGCTGTGGGATACCAGCCAGTCGGCACAAAGCCAAGCACTTTGCTCCGCGCTTCGCTGAGATCGATCACCGCCGCTGCATTGGCGTCGGCGCACGCCACAAACAACTTCTTGCCGTCCGCGCTCAAGCCGAGCCCGCTCGGCGTCATGCCCAGCGGCTGTCTCGGCGTCAGCGCGAGGTTGATGCTTTCGAGGCGCGACAGGTCGCCCGATTCCGTCGCTCCCAACACGTACACGCTGTTGGTGTTGCTTGCCGACACAAACAGGCGAGCGGTGATGGTCGGCTGATCCTCGATGGGGCCCTCTTTCCAGACCATATCGGTCGTATGCGGCGCTACCCGCACCGTGGCAATCACGTCACCTGTGTTGGAGTCGTATTGACCAATGGAGCCGTCGGCCCAGCTCGAAACGTAGAAGCTTTTGCCCGACGGGTGGAACAGAATCCGGTAGGGTCGTCGGCCGGTCTTGATTCGTGAAATCACCAGTCCCGATTGCGGATTGATCACCACGACTGAATCGTGAAACAAATCCGCCGCATAGAGCAGGTGGCCATCCGGCGCCAGTTGAACATCGCCGGTGAAGTCCTGTGGTTTCCGGTCCTTCTCCGCCACAAGCGGAAATACGCGCGCCGGCGTGAGTACTCCTGCTGCAAGCGAGAACTCGTAAACAGACGCCTTCGAGCCGCCGCCCACGTAGACCTTGTCGCCGGACTTCGTCATCGTGAGCCCCAGCCATCCATCCGGCACCGGTGTACGGCTTAGTTCCTTTGCCGACGCGATATCGACGACGCTGATGCTCGGCGGATTGTAACCGCCGTTCAGCACCAGCAGCAGCTTCTTATCAGGCGTCAGCAGCGTCGCCATGGGAAATGTTTCCACGGGGATTTGCGTGCCCGCCGGTTTGATGCGCCAGCCACTGCTTAACAGAAAGCCGCCATCGGCCTTCATCCCGACCTCTTCGCGTAAGGAGGGCTGAGAAATCAGCACAACTGCGCCCGCAACCAGCAGCACAACAGGTACTGCGGCTTTGAATATTTGTGTTTTCATTCGTTCTCCGAATATCGCTGAGCGATGGGAAAACGCCGGCCCATGCCAAACGCTTTCGAGGTTACTTTCAGGCCGGGGGCGGCCTGTTGACGTTTGTATTCGTTGCGGTCTACTTTCTGCGCAACGTCGGACACCAAATCGAGTGGAAGCGACAGCTCGTCCGCAATTTCGCGGACGCAGCGGAACTCTTCCACATACAGCCGCAGTATTGCGTCCAGCACGTGGTAGGGCGGCAGGGAATCGCTGTCTTTCTGATCGGGGCGCAACTCGGCAGAGGGCGGCTTTACAAAGACCGATTCCGGAATCGCATTGCTGTGGCGCGTGTTGGCGACGCGGGAAAGTTCGTAAACCAGCGTCTTCGGTACATCGCTGATCACCGCCAGCCCACCGCACATATCCCCATATAAGGTGCAGTACCCCACCGCGATTTCGCTCTTGTTGCCGGTGGTCAGCACCATTGCCCCGAACTTATTCGAGAGCGACATCAGCGTCATCCCGCGCAGCCTGGCCTGGATATTCTCTTCAGTCACGTCCGGTTTGCGCCCTTCGAAAATGGGAGCCAGCGTCCGGCACATCTCTTCGTAAGCCGGTGTGATCGGCACAATGTCGAACCGGATTCCGAGGCGTTCCGCCATATCTTTGGCATCGCGCACACTGTGGTCGGATGAGAACGGACCGGGCATTGCCACGCCCCGAACATTCTCACGGCCCACGGCATCCAACGCAATGACCGCGGTCAGTGAGGAATCAATGCCGCCGCTAAGTCCAATGAGGACCTGCTGAAATCCACATTTCCGGATGTAGTCCCGGGTGCCAAGCACGAGTGCGTCGTACACAGCATCCGCCTCGTCCTTCGCGAAAGTCTCAGCGAGACTGGCGCTCGCAGGGTCAGAGCCGGCATCCAGATCCGCAATCACCAGATCTTCCCGGAAAGACGCGGCCGCTGCGATCACCCGGCCCTCGGCGTCCATTACGAAACTGGAACCGTCGAACACTACCTGATCGTTGCCGCCAACCTGATTTACCACCACGAAGGGAACTTTGTGCCGTCGCGCCATGGCGCCGAACATCTCCAGACGAAGCGCCCGTTTGCCGAGCCAGAACGGCGAGGCGTTGATGCTGATCGCCACGGTGGCCCCGCGCTGCATCAGTTCGTCTACGGGATCGCGCGTGTAGAGCCGGTGTTGCCAGAATTGCTTGTCGTTCCAGGCATCTTCACAGATGGTCAACGCGACGTCTTGCTGCCCCGTGTGCCAGAGCGTCTGCGTGTCTCCGGGAACGAAGTTTCGCGCTTCGTCGAAAATGTCGTAAGTGGGAAGCAGGATCTTGTTCTGTCGCAGCACAATTTCTCCGCCGCGCAAAACTGCCGCCGAGTTCGTGGCCTGCTTACCGGTAGGGACGGACGACTGCCCCACATACCCGGCAATGACCGAAAGAGGAAGGTCGCCGGTTCTCTGGGCAAGCTGCCGAAGCGCCGCTTCCGAGTGCTGCACAAAGCTGCGCTTTTCGACCAGATCGCGTGGGGGATAACCGGTGATCGAGAGTTCCGGGAAGACGATCAATTCCGCCCCGCGCGCCGCCGCCTCGCGGGCAAAACGGACGCAAAGCGCCACATTCCCGGCAAGGTCGCCGACTGTAGAATTGATCTGCCCGAGGGCGATCCGCATGAAACTTTAGTTTAGGAGACGGCACGCGACGAAGGCGGTACGCGTCCTTACATACGGCGGACTCTTGCTACCGCTACTGCTGCATGCGCCGCAGCAGCCATGCGTGAGCGACCCGGATTTCGCGGCCGATAGTGGCGAGCGAAATGTCCAATGTATCGGCAATCTCCTGCGCCGTCATACCGCCGAAGTACCGCATTTCCACGATCTTCGCTTTCCGCTCATCCTGCAATGCGAGCGCTTCCAGTGCATCGTGCAGCGCCAGAATCTCGTTGGCACTCTGGGGCGCCGCTGCCAGATTGTCACGCAGGGTGAGCGGTGCGCCACCACCGCCACGCTTCGCGGCAGACTTACTGCGCGCGTGGTCCACCAGAATGGTGCGCATCACCTGCGCTGCAAGGCCGAAAAACTGCGCGCGGTTCTGGAATTCCAGACTGTCCTGGTGGGCCAGCTTGAGGTAGGCCTCGTGCACCAGCCCGGTAGGCTGAATCGTCTCCGACCCAAAGCCCCTGCGCAGATGAGCCGCGGCAAGCCTGCGCAGTTCGTCATAAAGGATGGGCGTGAGCCTGTCGAGCGCGGCGCGATCTCCCTTGCTCCAGCACATCAATAACTGCGTTACTTCGTGTCTTTCGGCAGGCACTGTTTGACTCTCCACTCTAACCTGCCCTTGAGAACGCATTTATGCCGTAAGACTGATCACGACGCCATATCGATTTCACTGTCCCCCTGTGACTCCTCACGAAGAGGGGCACCGCGGGATGAAGAGGCGGCATTGGGATGGCAGTCGGCCGGACGTTTTAACCGCTCCGAAACCATGTGATAACCTGTGAGTTTCCACCCTTAGAGGAGTCTGAATTACATATGTTTCGTTCCCTGGCAATTCGCACAGGCTTGCTTTGCCTCGCTCTCGTGCCGTGCGCAACCATCGCCTCCGCACAGATCAAGATAGCCGTCGTCAACACTCAGAAGGCAATGGCAGATACCGATGAACTGAAGAAAGCCTCTGCCGCAGTCGAGGCAAAGTATAAGCCCCGTCAGGACGAACTGCAGAAACTGCAGGCCGATTTGCAGTCGATTGAGCAGCAGCTCAACAGTGGCAAGCTCAATCCCCAGGGCACCGCCGAACTGCAGGCTCAGGGTCAGCGCAAACAGCGCGATGCGCAGCGCATTTCCGACGATCTTCAGGCCGACTTCGAGCGCGACCGTCAGGAAATTCTGGGGAAGTCGTCGCAGAAGATGCAGGCCATCATCACGAAGCTGGCTGAAGAAAAGGGCATGGACATTATCATCGACGCAGCGCAAACCCTTTATTTCAAGCCTGCGCTCGAACTCACCACCGAGGCCACCGCAGCCTACAACAAAGCCAACCCGGCAAAATAGCCAGCCTGTCATGCCAGCGGTGCGTGGACAAGCGGAAGCATGTCCACCTGGGCGGGCGTGACACAATAGAACCGAAACGGCATGCCGGGCTACCTGGATCAATACGGCGCGGGCGAAGAACAGCGCAACCGAATTATAATTCGCACTGTGGTCAGCACGCTGACTATCGTCATCCTCGGTACGCTGTTTTGGTATCTTCTAAGAAATCACCACCAGGAAGGCGTCGTCAAGAATTTCCTGACTGCCGTCCGCAAGGGCGATTACCAGGGCGCTTACAGAGCATGGGGTTGCAGCGGTCCTGGTGCGTGTTCCGGTTACACTTACGACAGCTTTCTGAGCGACTGGGGGCCTGCCGCCAAGTCGACCAGCCAGCCCGCTTTGGACTTCAAGCCCGATCCGTCCGCTCTGGGTATCATCGACAGCGAGTCATGTAACAATGGCGTTTTGCTCACCGTCGAGGTAAATCAGGCCAGGACTGAGAAGCTTTGGGTGGACCGGAAAAGCGACGCGATCAACTATGCGCCGTATCCCATCTGCCCACATAAAAACCCCTGGTCGATCATGCTGCATCGTACAGTGGGCAAGCTGCGAAAACCATTACTGAAATAGACTGTCTGAAAATGACGGCCTGAAATAGACTATTAGGTGACTACATGAGCACAACCACCACGGCAGGCGCGGGACTGGAAGGCGTTGTCGCCGGCGAATCTGAGATTTGTTACATAGACGGATATGCGGGCGTACTCAGCTACCGCGGATACAACATCCATACACTCGCCCAAAGCGCGACCTTTGAGGAAGTTATCTGGTTGCTGTGGAAAGGCACTCTTCCCAGGCAGGCCGAACTGGACAAGCTGAAGGCGGATCTGTTCGCCAACGCAGCGATTCCCGCTCAGGTGGAAGATTTTCTGAAGGCGAACCTGAAGGCCTCGCCGATGGACGTGCTTCGTACGGCCGTTTCCATGCTCAGCCTTTCCGACCCCACGGTAAAGGATATGTCTCCCGAAGCCAATCAGCTGAAGGCTACAAAGCTGATGGCGCAGACGTCCACTATCGTCAGTTCGTTTGGCCGGCTTCGGGCCGGGCAAACGCCGCTTGCACCAGATCAGTCGCTCAGCTTCGCCGGCAACTTTCTGTATTGCCTGACCGGGAAGAAGCCCGATCACATTATGGAGCACACGTTCGACGTCGCGCTCACGCTGCACGCCGATCATGAACTGAATGCATCCACCTTTGCCGCCCGCGTTACTGCGGCCACCCTGTCCGATATCTATTCTGCAGTTACCTCCGGTATCGGCGCGCTGAAAGGCCCGTTGCACGGTGGCGCGAATGAAGAAGTAATCCGCATGCTGCTCGAAGTGGGTACTTCCGACAAAGCGGTTGAGCGTGTGCACGAAATGTTCGAGAAGAAGATTAAGATTCCAGGCTTCGGGCATCGCGTTTATCGCACGGAAGATCCTCGTGCGACGCACCTCCGGATCATGTCTGAGGAACTGGGGAAGAGCACCGGCCAGGAGGATCTCTATCTGATGTCCAGCCGGGTGGAAGAGACTGTCAAGGGTGAGAAGAAGCTCAATCCGAACGTGGACTTCTACTCCGCCTCGGCATACTACTCACTTGGCATTCCGATCGACCTGTTTACGCCTATTTTCGCTGTTTCCCGCATGGCCGGCTGGACTGCCCATGTGCTCGAGCAGTACCACAACAATCGCCTGATCCGGCCCCGTGCCGAGTACAAGGGGAATCCAGACGGGATGCCCTGGATTCCGCTGGAATCGCGGTAGTAGCAGTGGACGAACGAGATTACTACACCGAAACCCGGACGACCAAGCCGGCAACACTGAACTGTCCGGTTTGCCGTACCCAGGACACCTATGATCTGCAGTGGGTTGTGCGAACGAAGAAGGCAGTCCTGCCCCGGGGGGGCGATGAACGTGACCGCGCTAAGTTCGCCAAAGCCCAAAGCTACATGGTGCTGATGGATACGCAGGCAATGTGCAAGAACATGCGCTGCCGGAAACGCTTCGATATTTCCGGAATCAAATCGATGGCTTTCATTTAGTCAGCGGTTTGGTCTACAGCTTATCCAGCACCGCCGCAAATGGGTTCACGTTAGAAGGGTTCGGAAGCAGCGCGAACTTTGGCTGTTCACCTATGAGCCGCGTATAAACGGCGCGCAAGGCGAAGTCCGTGGCCAGCGCGCCGTCCGAAATTTCTTTCCAAACCGGAATGGCTTCGGTTTTTCTTCCGTCCAGTATAAGGGCGTAGCCCACGGCCAGTTTTCGAACGCCGGCAACAGCCGGGCCCGACATCATTTGCGTCGCTCGCGCGTCCCACTCAGTCGGTGTTCCGGACGGCAGCGTGGCAAAACGGATAAACAGGTTTGCCGGCGTGGTTGGTGGTCCCGCCGCTTCCGCGTCTTTTGCGGCAGCCGCCCGGTCTCCCGCCAACAACTCCCAAACGGCGAGCTGGTTCAATATCGCAGGCTTGACGGGAGCCGAAGCAGTGTTTACGCTGCCGCGAAGTTCCGCGACAGCCTCTTTCTGCCTTGCGGTCCGGTACAGCCAGTCCGCAGAGACCAGCGGGAAGGTGTCAGCCTTCTCCTGAAGTTTTCGGAACTGAGCGAACGTGGCATCCGCACCTGACTTGTCGCCCGCCATAAACTTCGCCCATGCGGCTTTATAGAGGTCTCCACCCTCCTGGAACCCGGGCGCTTTAGCGTGGGCCTGCAGATATGAGTCGGCAGCTTCTTTGTACTTCCGATACATAAAATGAACGTCGCCCAGAGAATCAATGGGGTTCGGGTCGTTCGGACGCAGCCGCGCATACCCTTC
The DNA here is from genome assembly GCA_030838885.1 of Bryobacterales bacterium. Classification (GTDB taxonomy): domain Bacteria; phylum Acidobacteriota; class Terriglobia; order Bryobacterales; family Bryobacteraceae; genus BOG-234. Next base: position 7,075 of record JAUZEU010000425.1, read on the forward strand.
CATCGTTGCGACCGCACCAGGGTAATCGCCGCTCCAGGCGAGGGTATAGCCAAGCTGATTCCACGCGTCCGGGTCGGATGGTAGTACATCGCGGAGCTTCCGCCAGTCCGCCGCGGCCTCAGCAAACTGCCCGGCTGCGGATTCCGACTCCGCGAGCGATCTGCGCAGAACGGTATCTCCGGAGTTGTGCGCGGAAACCTGCCTCAAGGCCGCCAGTCGGCCGTTTTGATCCCCCCGCAACACGGCAGCGTCCAAATCCAGGGTGGCAACCGCCAGCGGGTCCAGCTTCTGCTCTCTGGCCTTTGCGATCAGAGTCTCGGCGCCTTGCTTGTCTCCGCGCGAGAGCGTGAACTGAATCAGTGCCTCCCAAGCCGGGCCGAAGGTACTGTCTGCCTGAACTGCCTGCTCCAGATAGGCGCCGGCACTCTCAGGCGTGCCTTCCCTCGCGGTGCTGTAAAGCCGGAGAGCGTCCTCACTGGAGGTCTGAAATGGCTTCGCTTTTGCCGAAAATGTATGCGCAAGCCCGTTCAGTGCTTTCAGCGGACTGGAATCCACTACGGTGATGGTGCTGAGTACCTTGCCGGATCCGAGATCTTCCTGCGTGCTGGTCAGACGGAGCCCCCCGGCGGTCCGCTCGATGTAGCCGGAGATGACGCGGGTGGCTCCCGCTAGTTGCGCGGCTGTGCGCTCAGAAGAAAGGCCAGGCGTCCCGGCCGGGCGCGGCCCGAGAGCGGGACTGAGGCGGGCAATGGCAGACGAGCTAATTACTGGGCCATCCATCGCGCCCGAAAGAGTACTGGACAGCAATTCGCTGGCGCCTCTTCCCAGCCACTCCAGGCTGGCGTCGCCGGAAAGGTTTTCAAAACGAACTACCGCGTAAAGCGGTGCAGGCCCGGCTATCTTCTGCCGACACCCACCCAAAGCGGCGCACGCAGTGAAAATACAAAGCCATTTGCCGGAGCGCCCAGCCTCAAAGAACACGCGGCTCCAGAGCCAGCAGCAGCTTGAATTCGTCTGTGTCCCGCAACTCAGCAAATTCAGGCACTCCCACCATCTTATCTTTATCTTTCAGCCCTTCTTCCAGGGCCTTACGCAGGTACTGCAGGGCAAGTTCGTTCTTGCCGGTCTGGGCATACATCCGGGCCAACTCGTAGTGATAACGGGCGCGGTCGGAGACAGTGCGGTCCTGGAGTTCCGTTCCGACAGTACCGCGATGCTCGAATATATTCGGATCGAGAGACAGCGCTTTCTGGTACGCCTTCGCCATGTCCTCAAACCGGCCGCGAGAGTAATAAGCCGTACCCATGTTGCTCCAGAACGATGCCGAATCCGGAGACAGATTAATGGCCTTACGGTAGCGCGAGATCGCTCCCCGGTAGTTCTTCATGGCGTAATAGACAGTGCCGACGTTGTTCACGGCGTCGGCGTACCTTTTGTCCAGCTTGATGGCGCGCTCATAGTTGCGCCGGGCCGCGCCGAAGTCGCCCAACTGGTGGTAAGCAATCCCTGTTTTGTTCCAGATCACAGCCATGTTTTGCGGAGCTTCATGGTAAGCGTCGATCGCCTCGCGGTACATTTTGCGAGCCATGAAAACGTCGCCGCGCTGCTCCGGCGTCAGTTTCTTTGCAGTGTCTGTATCCGCCCGCTGAGGAACATTACCCGGCTCGAATGCGTGACTCGCCAGTTGCCCGTTGACGGGGGCGATCAGAAGGGCGGAGAAAATATATAACCGAATGGAAACCATGGGGCCTCCTTAAGGGTCCAACTATGTGCTCTTATTTGAACACATCTTTGAGCTTGCCGAAAATGCCCTTCTTTTTCTTCGGTTCCTCGTTTGGTGTGGCAGCGTTCGGTGTCTGACCTGGCGGCGGCTGATAAGGAATCGGCCCTGAACCGGAGGTAATGCCGGGGGCACGCCGCGCTGCACTGGTGTCGACCGCCCGGTCCTTTGAATTCTGACCGTTTGACGGATCGTCCCAACTGGAAACACTCAAGTCACGCCTTCCGTTGCCGTGCAGCGGACACGAGCCCACTGGCTCCGTCCCGGCAATGAATACCTCTGGCTTCTGCTCCGGGCAAGATGGTGTCGCAGGCATCCCGGACTGAGGGTCGATAGTCACCGTGACCACGCCATCCGGGGCGGGGAATTCCCTGGCATTGGCGTACTGGCGGAAGGTAAGCGCGCGCTTCATGAACTCCGTCCAGATAGGCAGCGCCGAGTGTGCGCCTTCCAGATTGAGATCGCGGTTATCGTCGAAACCCACCCAGACGATGCAAAGCAAATCACTGGTGAAACCGGCGAACCAGCCATCTTTTGACGTTCCGGTCTTGCCTGCAGCAGGTACGGTGAAGCCGCGACTGCGAACTCCTGCTGCTGTGCCGGTCCGCATCACTTCCTGCAGCATGCTGACCATCAGATAGGTCACTCTCGGGTCCAGGACGTTTCTTGTTTGGGGCTTTTGATCGAGCAGCACCTTGCCGGTCGGCTCCTTGATCAGGGAAATGAGAGACGGATCCACGTGGACGCCCTTGTTCGCGAAGATGGTGAACGCGCCTGCCATTTCCAGCGGAGTCGCGACGTAAGAGCCGATCGCCATGGCAGGCGTGGGTTTCACGTCTTCACTGATTCCCGCCCTGTGTGCCAGCGCAACAACGTTCCTGTAGCCCACCATTTCCGCCACTTTAATGGTCGCCACATTCAGCGATTTTGAGAGCGCGCGGCGCAGTGTCACCGGACCTGAAAAGTCATGCTCGAAGTTCTGCGGGCTGT
>JAUZEU010000453.1 GCA_030838885.1 Bryobacterales bacterium
AGCGTGAGATTCTCGCCCACACGATCGTAGAAGAAACCGAAGCCTCCTCGAATCACCATCTTCTGTTGACGACCCTGGGTTGCGGTTCCTGGCGACCAGGCAAACGCGATGCGGGGTGCGAAGTTGCTGAGGTCATGAATGTTTGTCTGCCCTTCGTACCGCAGTCCGAGGCTGAGAGTGAAATTAGCTCGGACTCTCCAATCGTCCTGGATGAATGGACTGTAGTCGGTCTGCGAAACGTTTGCTTCAGGGTTGCCGCCGGTAATCGAAAACTGAGTGGCGCCCCCGCCACGCAGCCTTACCTCCGTCGGAGAAAAACCAAGACTCCGCAACAGCAAGGTGCGACGGTAGCGCTCGATGCTGGTGATTTGCACCAGCAATGGAAGACCGGTCGCCGGGTTGTTGACGATCTGGTTATTGGCATCCAGTTGAGGCCCCTGACCTCCGGAAAATGTAAACGTACCTGAGAAATTCTGTGGCGACACATCGTCGATGCTGACGCCGCGGATTCGGATCCCGACTTTCAACGCATGAGACGCAACGCTCCACGAAGTGAAATTTTGCAACTCGTAACGAACGTCGCGATTGGACGAGAACCCCACCTGCGATCCCCCACCGGTGAAAGCGTCCGACACGCGGGTTATCACTGCTGAGTTTTGGCTTACCTGATCGCTTTGCCGCCGGATGTATTGAAAGCGAGTCTCATTAATTACCTTCTGATTGATCAAGGCCGTCTCAGTCAGTTGCAGAGTGTGTTCCTGGTTTGAAGTGTCGTAGGCGCGTGATAGAAGATTGAAATCACCGACTCCGGCGTTCGTGTTGGTAGAACGCGTGTAGGTGTAACGGGCCACGAAAGTATTGTTCTGATTCAACTGGTAATCGAGCCGAGGGCTAACGGTAGTGCGCCGAGACGGTGCCTGGACCACCTGGCTGAGGGGCACAATATTGAATGACGGATCGAGGATGATTGCTCGAATCGTCGAGTTATCACTCACCTCGCGGCGCTCAGCATCAACGAAGAATGAAGCTCGCTTCTTACTGAGCGGTCCACTCAGGTTTCCACCGTAGCGACGCAGTTGAAACGGTGCCCGGACAGGTGCAAAAGGATTGCGAGAGTTGAGGCGCACATCGCCGAAGTTAAACGATAGCTCGCCGCGCATTTTGTCAGTTCCAGGCTTGGTGAAGATTTCGATCCGGCCATATCCGAGCCGATCGTATTCTGCCGAGAATGGATTGCGATTGATGCGAATCTCGCGAATAGATTCCTTCGGCGGCAAGCGGCCACCACTGAAACCATCGATATAGGTGCTGCCTCCATTCAACCCCGCTGACGGCCCAGCCAGGGCCTGCAAAGCGTCGGCGAGATCATCCGGATCGTCCGGCAGCGCATTGAGAGCTTCGCCTCGCAGCACCAGCGCACCGGCGTTGTTCTCAGGCTCGGTATCGATAGGCGCTTCGGCCGTGATCGTTACCTCGGCCTGTTCGATCGAAACATTTAGGGTGATGTTAAGTGGAACGGTTCGTCCGGCAGTAACTTCAACATCGGGGTTTTCGAAACCAGCAAAGCCTGGTGCACTCGCGCGCAGGGTGTAGCGTCCGGGTGGCAGCGAGGGAAAAGAATAGTTGCCCTCGGCGTCGGTAGTGGCCGTCTTCTCCACACCATTCTGATCGGCAACGGTGACGGTAGCTCCTACAATGAGACCGCCGAATTCATCCGCTACCTTACCGCGTAGTGTTCCCGACGACTGTTGCGCGACAACCGTCGAAACGCATAGGAGCAATACCAGCGAAGCGTGAAACTTCACGCCTAACTTCGACAACCAACTCGATCCCTTCATCTTAACGCGGCCCTTTCGAGAGAGATATGATCACTGCAAGCGTAAATGCCCAGCATGACACGCTCCACTGCTCGCGTGATGTCTTCAGGGGAAAGCGTCTTCCTTCAAGACTTCGGAAGACTTCCGTGGGGGGGGGCCGACTTCTAACACTAAATTAGATTTTCGTCTTGTTTCGTGTGCTTTCGTGGATCGTCATATTCTGAGTGACTGCCGAACGATCCACGAAATCACACGAAACTGCACGAACAAAATCCCGGACAACGTCTAAGCGAACGCCGTCTTTGTTTCAGCTCAAGACCACATGACGATATCCGACTCGCGGAAACTGTGGCGACTACGGACGCTCGGGAGGATTTCCTACGCGCTCGGCACTACCAACACCACCGCCGATGTTGTCTCCCGGAAGTCCCGGATTCTGTGGCCCGCGATTCGGCGGTCCAGTCTGCAACATTCGGCTGACAAACGTCGCGTCACCGGTAACCAGCATAATCGCGGTTACGTGTGCGGGGTCGGAGCCTTGCGTGCCCTGAACGAAAACGGTGTCACCTTTCTTGAGATCGGTGGCCTTAATCGCCGGCAAGTTATCGATCATCTCCTGGATACCACGACCTGGGCGCGGGCGTCCCGCTTCTCCAGCAGGCCGTTCGCGTCTTTCCCTCGGTGTTCCATCCTGCGCAGGCTGACCGGCAGTTGCGGCTGGGCGATCTGGCCTCGCTGGTCTGCTTGCCTCGAGCGAAGCAACTTCTTCAGTACTCACGCGACGAAGCTTTGAACGCGTACCAATGGCCACCGTGATGGTCTGTCCCTGGTTGTTCTTGATGGTTACTTCATTTGCGCCCGGATTAACCGCGACGACCTGACCACCGGTCCTGGCCGTCGAACCGGAAATAATTTCACTAGCAGTGAATCGTGTGCCGTCCTCATTGGTATCCCCCAAAGCGCGTAATTGGTCGCCTACCTTCAGGCCTGCAAGAGAACTGCGAGACGCGTCTTTGGTATCCATCGAGTCTGGCGCATAGCGAAAGAAACGCGTGTCGCCGGAAGTCAGAATCGTAATGGTACCCACGCCGTCTCGTGATCGTGATTGCACTGAGATTTCTTTCTTCTCAGGATTTAGAGCGGTGATTCGTCCATTAATTCCGCGGGCGCGGTCAACTCGTTGCCGCGCGGGGTCTGGACTCGCGGCGGTGGAAACGGCCCCGCCGGAAACTACAATCTGACTGACTATCACAGCTTTCCCACCGCCGGCGGACGTGCCCTTGGCGAAGATCCGATCGCCCACGCCGATGTCTCCGAGCGTAATCTTCACAGCCTTTTGAGCGGAGGTCTCGCCCGCAGGCAAACGCAACACGGCCGAGCTTTCAGTGGTTGCAACGGTGATGCTTTCGCCGCTGTCCGCTTTTATCGTGACCTGGTTTGCGGCTTTATCAACCGCCGTCACTTCACCCACGATGCGGCTCTGTGCAGCAGCAGCTGGAGATGCGCTCGATGCAGCTTGTGCAAAACTATTAATCGCAGTTGCGCAGAGAACGAAGATCGTCAAACTTCCGAGGATCAATTTTCTCATTTCTGAAACTCCATATTCTTCTAACCCGGGGGAAAGGAATGTTTGGGAGGGACTTATTGAAGGTAAGTATCCTTCAGACGCAGGTAATTAGGCAAATGTTGTCTCGCGGATGGCTACCAGGTCAGTTGAAAACAAGGCCACTACAGAACCGAGCGCGGTAGCGCCGGATCCTGGAGACAAGTTGGATGATTATGATTCGAGCGGATACGACGAAGGATTTGAAGTCGACTTTTAGCATCCAGCGAGTCCACTACAGAACCGAGCCCGGTAGCGCCGGAGCCTGGAAACAAGTTGGATGATTATGATTCGAACCGGTGGCCGCGGCGGAGGGAATTTTAAGCATCCGGCGCTACCGCGCTCGGTTCTGTAAAGCATGCGGCGGTTAAGGTGGCCGGATAACTACTTAATAGTTTTCTTCAGCAACGAGATAAAATCCTGAATGTCACTCTCGGTCGTATCAAACGATGTCATGAATCTGACTTCCGAAGTTTCCTCGTTCCACACGTAGAAGAAGTAGTGTTTCTGCAGCAACGGAATATATTTCTTTGGCAACTCCGCAAACACACCGTTGGCTTCTGCGTTTTGCGTGATTCTGACCTGGGGGATTCGGGCGAGTTCGTTAACCATCAGTTGGGCCATTCGGTTTGCATGTTCCGCATTTTGCCGCCATAGCTCATTTGATAGCAACGTCTCAAACTGCGCCGAGATAAACCGCATTTTTGAGGGAAGATGAGTTCCCTGTTTGCGTATGTACTTGAACTCTCCGGCCAGATTCTTGTCGAAGAAGACCACAGCCTCGCCATACATCATTCCGTTTTTGGCGCCGCCGAATGAAAGAATATCAACGCCTGCGTCTTTGGTTATCGTCCTGAGTTTGACCCCGAGGCTGGCGGCAGCATTCGCGATGCGTGCCCCATCCATGTGCAGCAACATTCCATTCTCATGAGCAAAGCTTGAAAGGCTCTTCACTTCACGCGGTGTGTAAACCGTGCCCATCTCCGTTGCTTGCGAAATCGAAATAACTTTCGGTTGAACGTGGTGCTCAAACCCGACACCGTGAAGCAGTGGTCCCATCTGTGAGGTTTTAAGTTTTCCGTCCGGCGTGGAAAGAGAAAGAAGTTTACAGCCAGTGAATTTCTCCGGCGCCCCACATTCATCTACATTGATATGCGCGGTCTCGGCGCAAATGATCGCGTGGTGCGATTGAGTGGCGGCCTTCAGGCCAAGCACGTTGGCGCCGGTGCCGCCGAAGACGAAAAAAACTTCAGTGTCTTTGCCGAATTGCTCCCGGAATTTCTGAACTGCACGCGCTGTGTAGGGGTCATCACCATAGGCGATTACATGGCCGCGATTGACGGCAGCTAACGCCTCCATCACCTGGGGATGAACACCAGCGTTGTTGTCGCTAGCGAAGCTGCGAGATGGTTTCACTTGTTTCATGACGAATTGGTTCTTCTGGCTTTGCAGCGTGGTTTTTTACTTTGTACTTGGTGCTTTGTACTTGGTACTTTGTTCTCTACTGTAGCGAGACTTCTTAATTCAAAGCGTCTAGCAAATCCAAGTACAAAGCACCAAGTACAAAGTACCAAGTACAAAGTACAAAGCAAGCTCACGCTTTACCAGTCTTAAAGTCCTTAATAATTTCTCTTGCAGCATTCGCGCCGGGGGCCCCGGTAACGCCACCACCCGGATGCGTGCCTGCGCCACAAAGATAGAGTCCCTTGATCGGGGTTCGATATTGCGCCCAACCAATGATCGGACGAAAAGTGAAAAACTGATCTAGCGATTGTTCGCCGTGATGGATATGGCCCCCGCTTAAGCCGTAGGACAGCTCAAGATCGAGAGGAGTAACGAGCTGCCGCGCCACGATCATCCCTTTTACGTTTGGCGCGTAGTCGGCTAATACGTCAATGACTTTATCGGCAAACTCGTCGCGACGCGAATTCCAGTCACCATCCTTCAATTTGTAAGGCGCATACTGAACATGGATCGACATCACATGAGCGCCCGGCGGGGCCAGTGCGGAATCCGCGAGAGAAGGTATGGTGATATCCATATGAGGCGCAGGCGAGTAGGCGCCATACTTCGCCGCGTCGAATGCGCGCTCGAGATAATCAATGTCTGGTCCAATATGAATCCGGCCGGAAAGCATTGCCTCATCATCAACGCCTACAAATCTCGGCAACCCAGAAAGCGCGAGATTAATCTTCGCGGAAACGCCTGACGCACGATAGTTTTGTATCTTCGTAAGAAAGCTGGGATCGAGATCAACTGGATCAACTAAGCTTAGCAATGTACTTCGCGGATCGGCATTCGAGACAACAACTCGCGCCGAAATTTGTTCGCCACTTTCCAACACAACCCTGGATGCTTTGCCATCATTGGTCTCAATGTGAACGACCGGAACCGACATCCTGATCTCTACACCCGCGCTCAGAGCAGCTTTGGTCAGCGCCTGAGTCAACCCACCCATGCCTCCTTTTGGAAACTCGGTTGAAGCTATGGCGCTGCCGCCCAAAGCGGCTTGCAAGAGGAGTCCCGCGCTGGTCCCTGCCGACCATGGTCCTGCAAATGCCCCGGAGATTCCGCGGGCCGCGACTAAAGCCCGCAGGGTTTCAGTCTCAAACCATTCCGCAACCAAATCTGCTACGGCCATTGGACCCCAACGCAACAGTCGATATGCGTCTTGCTTACCCAGTCCTCTAAAGGCCAAACCCACTTTGCCAAAGTTCCACATGTCTGCAACGGCGGGTTTGTCGATTGAAGGCGGCGTCATCGCCATCAAAGGCGCGAGCACCCAACCGATGCGTGCGAAGCTTCGTTCGAATTCCGGGTAGCTCCTGGC
>JAUZEU010000458.1 GCA_030838885.1 Bryobacterales bacterium
AAAGCCCCCCGCCATTTCCCCGCAGGGCGTTTCTCCCGACGACGCATTCGACCTCACTCCGGAACTCAAAGCCGAAGCGCAGGCGGAGATGAAGAAGTTCCGCATCGGTCCGCTCTTCACGCCGCCCACTTTTCAGGGCACGATCATGTCCCCTGGCCTGATTGGAGGCGCAAACTGGGGCGGCGCGGCCTTCGATCCCGAAACCGGGATGCTCTATGTGAAGACCACGAACCTCTCAGCCATCGCGCGCCTTTCGAAGCCCGGTACATCCAGCGCCAATCCCCACGCATCCGAAACCGACGGCGATTACGTTCGCGAAGGCCAGACCAATGCTGTGTTCCACGACGGACTGCCGCTTCTGAAACCCCCGTATGGCCATCTGACCGCGCTCGATCTCAACCGCGGAGAGATCGTATGGCACGTTCCCTTCGGGGATGACGCGCGTCTTCGCGCCCACCCCGCGCTGCGCGGCGTGAAGCTTCCGGAAAGGCTCGGCGCCCCTGGTGCGCAGGGAGCCATCGTGACCAAAGGCGGTTTGATTTTCGTGGGAGGCGGCGATTCTGCGCTCCATGCAGTGGATACGAAGACGGGCTCGGATGTTTGGGCTTACCCGTTTCCCCGCCGCACATCCGGCACGCCGATGACATTCAGCTTCGAGGGCAAACAATATATTGTCATCGCTACGGGTAGCGGCCCGGATGCGGTCCTGTATGCGCTTACGCTATGAAACGGTTCTATATAGCGACCGCGGCCCGCTGGTGGTTGCGATAATTCTTCCGTGCGGAGTATAGTGAGAAAGCCTCTTAGCACTACGTGATTTCTGTCCGTAGCTCCGTTGCTACCAAACCCCGTTGATCTCCCAATCTGATCTTTTCTGTTACAGCCAGGCGGCGCGCAAGCAAGGAGAGAGAGAATGAACCGCAGAACTCTGTTCCAAAGTGTGTTCACATGGATTTCCGTTCAGGGTTCGCGGGTATGGGCGCAGACCGTCAGCTTTCCCGGAAAGCACGAATCCACACTTAAGGAACTCGCCGCAACCGTGCTTCCGGAATCGGTTGGCCGCGCCGGGACCGACGCTGTAGCCTTGCAGTTCGTGCGCTGGGTTCAGGAATACCGCGCCGGGGCGGAGATGCAGACGGGGTACGGGTCCACGCGCGTCCGGCACAAACCGCTTTCGCCTGCGCCCCGATATATCGAGCAGCTTGCGCAGTTGTCTTCAGGCGCACTCGCGCAAAGCGGCATTGCCGCGCGAAGGTTGAAAATCGCCGAAGCTCTCCAGTCTGCGAACATTCAGGACCTGCCTCCTGTACCGGATGGCGCACACATCGCAGCCGATCTGATGACGTTCTACTTTCAAAGCTCCCAGGCAAACGACCTTGCTTACCTGGCCGCAATCGGCAAGGACCAATGCCGCACGCTCAAGAATTCCGGTGCCGTCCCCGCTGGGTTGAAGAAGGAAAAGGCCAATGCCGCGCTTTGAAACGGATGTCTGCATCATCGGTGGTGGCATCTCCGCGGTCTTTATGGCCCAAAAGCTGTCAGAACTGAAGCCGAACCTCAGCATCACGATTGTCGAAGCGGGAAAGCGCCTTTTCGACGCTGAAAATCGGATAAATTATCGGCGCAGGTCATTGCTGTACGGAGAGAATGCATGGCCCGGCGATTTTATCGAGGATCAGGGCGGGGCAGGGGTCATTAGCCGCACGATGGCCGTGGGCGGGTCTGCCATGCACTGGCAGGGCCACGCGAACCGCTTCTCCGAAGAAGATCTCCGTCTCCACTCGCTCTACGGCCTGGCCGTAGACTGGCCGCTCGAGTGGGCCGAACTGGAAAAGTATTGTTGTGAAGCAGAACGCCGGATCGGAGTTTCGGGCGAACCGAGTCCTCATGCCGAGGACAAGCGCTCGGAACCTTACCCCATGCCGCAGATGCCGCTTACTTACAACCTGGCGGAGATCAAGGCATGGGCGGAGCGCGCGGGTATCCCGTTCACCGGTTGCCCGCAAGCGAAAAACACCACGGAATACAACGGCCGCCCGGAATGCCAGCGCTGCAATACCTGCATGATCTGTCCGACCGGGGCACGTTACTCCCCCGACTATACGTATAAGCAACTACTGGCAAAAAAGAAGATTGTCTTACACGATCGCACACTCATCCGTCGCCTGATTCCTCACGATCAGAATGACACCATAGTGTCAGCAATAGGTATGCATTCCGAACGCCCTGGTGAGCCAGTTGAATATCGCGCTGGGTTATTCATAGTCGCGTCCGGATACGCGTGGACCCCGCATCTTTTGTTGAACTCACAGAGTTCCCGGTTTCCAAACGGCCTGGCCAACAGTTCCGGCCTGGTGGGTCGCTACATGACCGGCCACTACTTCATCACCGCGCAGATGGAAGTCAATAAGAAGCTTTATCCGGGCATGAATGAGCCGTACCCGATCATATCGCGTGAGTATTTTCGTTGTGCTCCGGGAAAGCCATTCGTGCGGCACGACATACAGATCTTCGAGAGCAACGCGGGGCGGCGCCCGCGATTGAAATCAGAAAAGGGCGAGTTCCTTTTTGGCGATGATCTGGTAAACGATTGGCGCTCGCGGACAACACATGGCGTCGCACGCGTACGGATGTACTATGACACTCACCCATCGCGAGAGAGCACCCTCACCCTCGATCCGGCAAACAGGAACCATTTGGGCGATCCGATGCCTAAAATCACTCATCGGATGGATGAAGCCGCTGAGGCCCGCGATGCGGCGACCCAGGCACACGTTCAGGCCATTTATGACCGGATGGCAAAGGCGAACGGCTCCAAAATTCTCTCGGTCACAAGGAGCGATTACCAGGATCATCCGGCGGGAGGCTGCCGCATGGGAAACGACCCATCACAGAGCGTTTGCGACAGTTATGGCCGCACGCATGACCACCGGAATCTCTTTGTCGTGGGAGCTCCGACCTTGCCCACTGGCGGATGTACCAATGCGACGATCACGTTTGTGGGTTTGACCCTCCGCAGTTCCGAACACATCGCGCACACCGTATGAAACTGAGCGTTGAATCGTTTGGCCCGGCAGGCAGGAACTTCTGAGTGAATTCGAAAGCAAGACTGGTTATCAATGACCCGAAAAATTACCCTCGCACTTGTCGTTACTTCTCTTATTCTCTTTGGGACTTCCCTTGTTCTCTTCGGGGCATCATCGCAATCAAAACTGCAGGAATGGTCCTGGTATGGTGGAGATCCCGGTGGTAACCGGTACTCCACGCTGACCGACATCAACCGCGACAATGTGAAAAGCCTGAAGCTGGCCTGGGAATGGAAACCCGGTGAAAAGCCGATTGCGGAGAAAGGGATTCGGCCCGGTAACTTCGAAGGCACGCCGCTCATGATCGAAGGCGTACTGTATTTGTCGACATCTTACAACCGTGTAGCAGCGCTGGATGCCGAAACCGGGCGGCAACTCTGGGCTTATGATCCCAAAGCATACGAGGAAGAAGGTCAGGCGCTGAATGGAGTCGGCTATGTACACCGCGGCGTCGGGGCCTGGCGCGACCATGGCAAGCTGCGGCTTTTCATGGTCAGCCACTACAGATTGATTTGCCTGGATGCGGCGACCGGGAAACCCGTGCCACAGTTCGGCGATAACGGAATCGTCGACTTATCGCAGGGGATGACATGGGAGATCAACAAGAAACATTACACGAATACTTCACCTCCCGTGGTTTACAAGAATCTGGTGATTCTCAGCAACAGCGTGGACGACCGGGTAATTTACAAGCACGACCCGCCCGGCGACGTACGCGCTTACGATACACGGACCGGCAAGCGTGTGTGGATCTTCCACACGATTCCCCAAAGAGGGGAGTTTGGCAACGACACATGGAAAAAGGATTCGTCGTCATATACGGGCCATGCCAATGCGTGGGCTCCCATCACTCTCGATGAGCAACGAGGATTGGTCTATCTGCCACTGGGAACGCCCAGCAATGATTTGTACGGCGGCCAGAGGCCGGGCCAGAATCTCTTTGCCGAATCACTGGTCTGCCTGGACGCAAATACCGGCAATCGGAAGTGGCACTTTCAGACCGTCCGTCATGGGCTGTGGGATTACGATCTGCCGGCGCCTCCGAACCTGGTGACGCTGACGGTGGCTGGCCGCAAAATCGATGCCGCCGTCCAGATCACCAAAATGGGCTACATCTTCATGTTCGACAGGGTGAGCGGCGTACCCATCTGGCCGATTGAGGAGCGTCCCGTACCCCCGAGCAATGTCCCGGGCGAGGAAGCGTCACCCACGCAGCCCGCGCCTGTCCGCCCGCCTCCTATCACCCCGCAGGGAATTTCGCTGGACGATGCTTTCGACCTTACACCTGAACTGAAAGCCGAGGCCGTCTCGGAGATGAAGAAGTATCGTCTCGGTCCTCTCTACACACCTCCCAGCCTGGAGGGCACTCTCATTCTTCCCGGTATCCTGGGCGGAGCGAACTGGGGCGGCGGCGCGTTCGATTCTGAAACCGGCATTCTCTATGTCAAGACAAGCAAACAGCCCTGGGTACTGCGCGTGACAAAGCCGAAGGACTCGAACAATCCTCACTCAGCCGATATTGACTCTGACTATACACAGGACTTCGGTACCAGGAGCCAGTTTCACAATGGTCTGCCAATCGTAAAGCCCCCGTATGGAATGCTGAACGCCATCGATCTGAACCAAGGAACAATCGTTTGGCAGGTTCCGTTTGGTGATACTCCCGGGGTCCGGAATCATCCCGCTCTCAAAGGAGTGAAACTGCCTGAGAAGCTGGGCGTTTCTGGCGTACAAGGTCCACTTGTTACTAAGAGCGGCCTGATCTTCATCGGCGGAGGCGATATGGCGATGCACGCGATTGACAAGAAAACCGGAACTGACCTTTGGACCTTTCCATTGCAGTTGCGCACGACCAGCAGCCCGTCCACCTATCGGACGTCGGGTGGAAAGCAGTTCGTTGTGATCGCTGCGGGCAACGGACCGGACGCGAGCCTTATGGCTTTTGCGATCCCCAATTAGACCACCGGCTAAGGCCCGCTAAATTCTGGCCCGCATCATACATTTTGTGCTCCATATTCGCAAAGTTATTAAGTATCTTTGGCGGGAATACTAACAATCACACTGTTGTCTTGACTGGCATCAGGGCTTGTGCGATATTACGTCAAACGGGTTAATACCAAGGTTACCCACCGCTGGCGTGTGCCCAATATGTATAGTCTTCCTATAGATCAGCGTCGCTGATCTGCGCTCTGTCGCGAATCCAGGGCTGGTTGACGAAAGCTTGCCGGATCAGTTCACGTTTGACTGCTGCTCCTGCTGCTCGCGTTAACCAGGACGTTTAACGTTGTGGAGAAGACCACGCGTTCCGTCACCGTGCCCTGTCCTCAGGAACGACAAATCACCGTCTGTAGACGAGCCACGACGCTCAAGTGCTCAAGAATCTCTCCGGTGGCTGATCGCGCTATCACCGTAGCCCGGAATATATCCTGTTTTCGCAGCGCGCCGTACGGTCACACCCGAACGGGTCCGGCGGCATGCAAGTCGAGACATACATTTTTAACCTGTCTGCATTCATGAAAAGGAAACAAGCAATGATCGGGATTCGGCGACGGTTTTTGACGACCCTCGTTTTGGCGCTCGCGGCAACGGTCGCGGCGAACGCTCAATCGAACGGGACAGTGAAGGGAATATTGACGGACCCCGATGGCAAGTCGGCGCCCGATGCGGTGGTCACGCTGGTCAACCAGGAGACCCAGCAGCGAGTTGCAACGAAAACCACGGCGAACGGAGTTTATGCTTTTACCTTCCTCCCGCCCGGAAAGTACCAGTTCTCAGCAGAACTGCCTGGCTTCAAACACATCGTACGCAACGTAACCGTGGACATCGCCGGCACAGTTACGATCGATGGCGCGTTTGAACTGGGGACGACTACCACACAGATCGAAGTGCAGAGCGCGGTTCAGCAGGTAGAGTCATCCACGAGCTCACTTGGCAGGGTGGTCGAACAGAAGCTCGTGACCGCACTCCCACTATCGAGCCGCAACTTCACGCAGATTCTTGCGTTATCGCCGGGCGTCAATGCCTCAGTAGCCAACGCGGGCGCCCTTGGACGCAACAGCGTCAACATATCCGCTAACGGCTCGCGGCCGTATGACAACAGTCTCGTGTTGAACGGACTCGTTGCAGAAAACCCGATGTCGCAAGGCTTCGATGATGACGTTGACAAAGGCGGGATACCCGTCCCTTCACCAGATGCACTCATGGAATTCAAGGTCCAGACGGGCCTCTACGATGCCGAGACGGGCAGGCAGGGCGGCGCCGTAATCAACGTCGTGACAAAGAGTGGCACCAACAGATTCACTGGATCCCTCTATGAATTTCTTCGCAATGATGCTCTGAATGCAAACGACTTCTTCCGCAATTCCACCAGCCAGCCACGTGGCGTTCTGAAGCAGAACCAGTATGGCGGCGTCATCGGAGGTCCCATTAAGAAGGACAAAATGTTCTTTTTCTTTGCGTATCAGGGGACCAAGCAGGTGAATGGTGTATCCAGCTTCTCCACCGCGAGCTCGTTCCTTCCAGCCCTGACCAATGACCGGTCGGCACAAGCATTGGGCAAAACCTTTGCCGGCCAGAAAGGCGTGCAGGGGGGCGTGGCGGTTGCCGCAGACGGTTCGAATATTAATCCGGTGGCGCTTGCTTTCCTGAACGCCAAAGTTTCAAGCGGCCAGTATGTGATTCCAAACCCCCAGGTCATCAACCCGAACGGCTCCGGTTTCTCCACTTACTCGATCGGCGCTCACTTTACGGAGAATCAGTATGTCGGAGACTTCGACTATCAAATCAATGCATCAAACCGCTTTGCGGTTAAGACGTTCTATTCCCATGACCCCTGGCTCATACCTTTCTCCACTTCAGCTGGTGTCACTGTACCGGGCTTTGGCGAGAATGACAACAAGGTGAACATTAACGATTCGATGAGTCTGACCACGACTATTAGTTCGCGTGTGGTCAATGAACTTCGCGCCGGCTATTCGCGGGTATACATACACCAGCTTCCGATCGAGCCGCTGACTGACGCGCAGGTCGGCATCCCGCAGCCGGTCGCGGGTTGGCCTGGAATTCCGCTCATATCAGTTACCGGAGCTTTCACAATCGGGCCGGCCACTAACAACAATCAGGAGACCATGATCCACAACTGGCTCTCCAGCGATACGCTCAGCATCGTCAAGGGCCGTCACCAGATCCGCGTGGGAGGCGATGTCAACATCAATCAGGTGAATCGCACGAACGTGTTCCTCACTCGGGGCTCGCTTGGCTTCGGTTCTTTTGCGGACTTCCTGTTGGGTATGAGTGCGGCCCAGAACGGGTCGAACTTCAGCAACGTCTCCAGCAGTCAGATCGCCAATGGAGTCACTCGCGCCTATCCGCGGTTCAAGAATTTCAGCTTGTTCGCACAGGACGATTACCGGCTCAACAGCCGCCTTACTTTGAACCTTGGCGTTCGCTATCAATATAACGGCAACAAAGCCGATAAGAATGGACGCATCGGCGGATTCGACCCGAACCTCGTTACGCCTTTCCTCGCGCCTCCTGCGAGCGGCACGTATTCCGGATTCACGGTGGTCGCAAATTGCAACTGCACGCCGCCCACCGGATTCACTAAGCTTACGACTAATTCGCCCATCTACGATCAGAACAAGCTTGGCTTTTCACCGCGGGTTGGCCTCGCGTACCAGCCGATAGCCGGCAACGAAAATCTCGTTTTCCGCATGGGTTACGGTATCTTCTGGTCGACTGTCGCGGGCACAATCGCAGAGCAGTCGAATTTCGATCCCTTCTATGTATGGAACAGGGCCGGAGGCGCGGATCTGGCATCCACTACTTTCCAGAATCCGTTTTCCAACCTTCCGCCAGCGTCGAGTGCGTTTCCCTTTTATTCGCCATATACGCTCGGCAGCACCCGCTCCTCTCTTCCATTGGATCCATACCTGCGGCAGCCTTATACGCAGGAATGGAGCGCCAACTTACAGTACGGTCTCCGCAGCTACCTGTTCGAACTCGGATATGTCGGCAGCGCGTCGACGCACCTCATCGCCTTCATGTATCCGAACCAGCCACTGCTGGCCAGCGCTTCGAATCCGGTCGATGGCCTTACGGTCAATACAGTCGCGAATCGCGCCCTGCGATCGCCCTATCTGGGCTGGCTTCCCACGGGAATCAGCCAGGCCAAATCAGTTCTGACAGGCCATTATGACGCGCTTCAGTTCAGCGTGACCCGGCGCTTTTCGAACGGCCTTTCGTTCATCGGAGCCTACACCTGGAGCCATGGCATCGATTCGGATGGGGTGAGCGCGGGCGGTCGCAACCAACCGAACGGAAGCTTCAGCGGAGATTTCTACAACACCAGAAGCGCGCGTGGAACCTCGAGCTTTGATCGTACCCAACGTTTGGTGTTCAGCTACTCTTACGACCTTCCAAAGCTCAAAGGCGGAAATCGTCTGCTGAACGGCGCGGTCAACAACTGGACGGTTTCAGGCGTGACAACCATCCAGTCGGGGCTGCCTTTCTCGGTCACTGACAGCACAGCGGGAACCATTTACGGCATCGCCACATATGCGCAGTTTGCTCCTGGAATGACCGGGGCAAACGCCCAACTGACCGGCAGTACGCAGTCGCGGCTGACTGCTTACTTCAACACGGCAGCTTTCACCGCCGCGCCGAAGATCGGGGATGGCACCGGCTTTGGCAACTCGGGACGGGATATTCTCAGGGGACCTGGCCAGCTCAACTTCGACGCCAGCATCGCCCGCGAATTCAAAGTGGGTGGTTTAAGCGAGAACGCGCACCTTCAATTCCGAACCGAATTCTTCAACACGCTGAATCATCCCCAGTTCAACAACCCGGGATCCAACCGCGGCGCGCCGAGCACATTCGGGATTGTATCCAGTACTGCCGTCTCTCCGCGCATTGTGCAGTTTGGCATGAAGTACGTGTTCTAAAGCGGTGGCACAGGCTCGCTCGGCCGGGTTTGACGCGAAGGAGTCATTACTTGTCGGATCGAAGATCGGCTATCAGGTCGCTCGGATTGAGCGGCGCGATTATAGCAGCCACTCAGAAGCGAAGCTTGGCACAAACGGATAGCACTCCGCAGACAGACCGAATTGCGAATGAATTGCATGAGGCCATTCGCGGTTACCAGGTCGACGACACGCATTGCCATGCGTCGACCGACCGATACGCTGAGACAACGCCGAGGGAGTTCCTGCTGGCCACATCCCTCGCCGCGATGCCGCAGGCTGCTTACTTCCCGGTCGGCGTGCTCCAACGCTGGTGCACCGCGACCGGGGATGAGAAAGCGAAACTCGACCGGCAATTCGGAATCGAGAAGAAGCTTGATGAAATGGCGTTCAACGCCCGCGAAACCATCTTCATCAAATACCTGACCAAAGAGCTCGCCGGGTTCCTGAAATGCGCTCCGAAGTTTGAGACGGTTATCGCCGCGCGCAACGAACGCGCCCGCGGCGGCTACGGGCGCTACATGAGCGACCTGTTCGGCGACATACACCTGACGAATGCCATGGTCGACACGGGATGTTGCGATGGGTTGGGTTCAAAGGATTTCGCGGCTTACTCGGAGGCGATTCGTCCCTGCACAATGCGCACGATCGCTCGGATCGAGACAATTCAGAATCCTTTGTTTCGGGAGGATATCCCGTTCGAGGATCTTGAATCGCGATTCACAGGTGCCGTGCGCAAGACCCTTGATGGTGATGGCAACTTCGGCTTCAAATCCTGGGGCATGAAATGGCATCAGATGGAGCGCCTGGGTGTAGTCAAGCCACACTACGACTCCGCCGCGGCTAAGAAATCCTGGGAGGACTACAAGCGCCTGCGCGGAACTCCCGCGTCCGATCGGGAGGAAGAGGCCGACCGCGGCCGACGTCTCAAGGAATACTTTCTTACGATCGCGCTGGAGGAATGCATGAAGCGGGATATGCCTATGCAGATCCACTCAGGCGACGGCGAAGCGCCAGGGGTGATATTGCGCCGCCAGCACCCCTACAACCTTGAAGAGGTCGCGCGCTTCGATCGGGACGGTGTGATGCGCATGCCGAAGCTGATCCCCATCCATGCGGGTTATCCCCTCGTAAGTGAAGCCGCCTGGTTGAGCCATCTTTATACCAATTGCTACTTTGAGATTTCCCTCATGAATCCTACGATCCATCAGGGCATGGAACGCCGCTTCGGCGAGATTCTCGAAGCTGTGCCGATGTCAAAGATCCTCTTCGGAAGCGATTCGTGGTCCGTTCCGGAGTACAACTGGCTGGCCGGGAGATGGGGAAAACGATACCTGAGCCGGGCGTTGGCGGTTTATGTGAAGGAAGGAAGCCTCACCCGCGACGAGGCACTCGAAGGCGCGCGCATGATGCTCTATAAGAACAACAGGCGTATTTACAACTTGCCTGCCTGAATGAGTGAGCAACTGGCAAGTTCGGTTAAAATACATATTCTGAGATGCGGTCTGCATGTAGCCTGATCCTGATCGCTGCCTTTATTTCCTGCGCGACTGCCGGGTCGCCACCGGAAGGGGCCGTGGACCGCGCGACTCTGCAGTCGCTCGAGGCCGCGCAGCAGTCGCTCAGGGCGGCGCCGGATTCTGAAGCCAACAGGCTCACGCTGGCCTCCCTCTACCTGAAGGTCGGCCAAAACCACAGTGCCATCGAGACCTTGCAGGCATATCTGCAATCTCACCCCGAAGCGCCCAAGACACTGCGCCTTCTGGCCGTGGCATACCTTCGTGCAGAAGACTATGCGGCGGCAAAAGATTCGGTCGAACGCGCGCTTCGCTTCGGACAACGGGATTCCGCGGGCGTCCAGGTGCTGGCAATGGCGCAACTGGGCTTGCAGGCCGCAGACGCCGCCGAAGGCCTTTTTCGCGAGGCAGTGAAGCTGGATCCCGATTCTGCGGAGGCCAACCTTCAGCTTGGGCTGCTCTATACGAAGCAGCGCAGGAATCCTGAAGAGGCTGTCCGTCTCCTGGAGAAAGCGCGGACTCTTCAGCCGAATGTTGCGGGGACCTACTCCGCGCTGGGCTCCGCTTTACTGGAATCGGGTCATGCGCGGGAGGCGGCAAAGTCTCTTGAAACTGCTATCAGGCTCGCGCCGGACAGTGCGGAGTCATATTACCTGCTCGCCTCCGCCTACCGGCAGATTCATGAGGACGACAAAGCCGCGACAGCCCTGACGGCATTCAACGTCCGCAAGAAAGCGGACGCCGATCAACGGGCGCGCGAAATGCGCAGCCGCGCCGATTACGAAGAAGGCGTCAATCTCTTATCGAATACGGAGCAGCTCGATAAGGCTTACGAAGCATTAGCCAAAGCCGTGAAGGAGTTGCCCACGTTCGATCCCGGATACTACCGCATGGCCCAGGTCAGCTATCTCAAGGGCGATCTCAAGAACGCCCTCGCCTCCATTCGCGAAGCGCTGCAGCTCAAGCCGCTCGAGCCTGAGTATTACTATGTCCTGGCCAGGTGTCTGGAGGACACGGATCAACGCGCGGCTCTGGAGGCGATCGATAAGGCGGTCGGTCTCCGGCCTGGCGTTCCGGACTTCGAAGACCTGCTGCGAGAACTGAAAAGCAAGGCCGCTCTGAAACCTCCGGCTTGACGTCAACGACCCGGAGCTTGTTCGGGGATCCGCCGCAACCGATTCACCGGAAGATTGCGCAAGGTGTCGATGTGGCCCGAAGGCCACCTGATCGCGAGGCGATCCACCAGGCGTGCGGAACCGAGACCGAAGTGCAGGCGCATGTCGCTGGCTGAACAGTAACTGGTTCCGCCCATGATCTGAGCTCGCTGCTCTTTGCCGCCGACAGTAAGTGTCACTTCAGCGCCGATCGCGTCCCGGCTGCTCTTGCCCGCGCCTTCCAGTTCGAGGGTGATCCAGTTGCCGCCGGCGGTGCGGTTGCGCGCGATCAGCGGAGGGCCGGAGTTCTGGCTGACAACAAAGTCGATGAGACCATCGCCATCGAAATCACCGAGCGCGAGTCCACGGCCCAGCAGCGGCATCGCAAAGACTGCTCCCGACTCGCGCGAGACATCGTGGAACCGCCCCCCACCCGCATCTTCGAACAATGACAGCGGTTCGCGATAAGCCACGCGCGGGTGAAACAGCGCGATGTTGTCGAGGATATGTCCGTTGGCCACCAGAATCTGCTGCCGGCCGCTGTTGTCGAAATCGGCAAATCGGACGCCGAACCCGCTTAGAAGGTTTCGCTCCGCTCCGAGACCCGCTTCGGCGGTGGCATCACGAAAGCTGCCTTTGCCCAGATTCCGATAAAGACGGTTCAACTCATTGTCGAGATGTGTGACGTAGAGATCGGGGTGAACTCCGCCGTTGAGGTATGCCGCATCCACGCCCATGCCCGCCTCGGCCTGGCCATCGGCATTAAAGCCCGTGCCGGAGGCGAGCCCGGTTTCCTCGAACGTGCCATCGCCCCGGTTGCGATAAAAAAAATTCATGACGCTGTCGTTGGCCACGAAAATATCGGGCCAGCCGTCACCGTCGAGATCCGCCAGAACGAGCCCGAGGCATTTCCCTTCGGAGGTCTCGAGCCCGGCCCTATCGGTAAGATCCCGAAACCGGCCATTGCCCTCGTTGTGGTAGAGCCGCACGCCGGTTCCGTGGTAAACGTCGGGATGACAGTATGCTCGCCGGCCTTGCGCGGCATCGCCGCAAAAACGCATGTCGTCCCAAGAGAAATCGGCGACGTAGTTCGCAATCACCAGGTCGGGGAGCCCGTCACGATCGTAATCGAACCATCCCGCACTGGTGGCCCAACGGCCTTTGTTCTCCACTCCGGCGGATGCGGTCACGTCGCTGAAGGAGCCGTCGCCGTTGTTATGAAACAGAACGCTTCGGGGATAGCCGGTAAGCAGAAGATCGGGGTGGCCGTCGTTGTCGTAGTCCGCTGCGGCCACGCCCATGCCATAAGTGTCGAAGCTACCGCTGAGATGGGCCGCGGCTGTACGATCCTCGA
>JAUZEU010000461.1 GCA_030838885.1 Bryobacterales bacterium
GCGGGTAAGCGAGGCCAGTTGCCCGGCGTACTCGGCCCGATGAGTTTCGAGCGCTTCGCGAAGAGCGAGAACCTCCGGGTCCACCGCCGTTTGCGGGTTGGGCGGGATCACGCGCAGCCCAATGACCAGAACCGCAGCGGATACAAGAAGAGAAGCGGCACTCAGCCCACACGCCAAAATTCCGGTTAGACTCGGATCCGGCACACTCATGCTCCACCTCCCGCGCCAATGGCAAGCCTGACCGGTGTTTCCGCCATTCCGGTCCGCAACCGATCCTCACGACTGGCAAGCTGTGTCACACGAACACCATAATTACCATCCACCACCACCACTTCGCCACGCGCGATCACACAGTCGTTAACAATCACGTCAACGGGTTCGACCACGAGGCGGTTCAGTTCCACAATGGAGCCGGTATTCAGTTTCAGCACCTCGCGAATTTGCAGGAAGGTCTTGCCGAACGAAACGCTTACCGGTAAAGCAACGTCCAGCAGCAAATCGAAAGTTTTGGAGAAAGTGCTGCCGCCGGAAGTGGCTGCTTTGGGCTCCGGTTCAGTCTTTTCGTACAGCGCGGCAACGGCGGGTGACCATCCTATCCTGACGAGCGAGGAAGTTTCACCCTCGGGGCGGGCCGTGAAGACGGACCACGGGATATCCACCGGCTCATCGACTACGCTTTCACCCCTGGCGGCGTTGACCTCCCGCCCGATATCAGACGTGACAGAGGTGGCGAAGCCGCCCAGAGTCTGGCCTGCGATTTCCGCCCAGGTGGAGCGGCAGTCCTCGTCTGTGACGGAATCGATTCCCACCGCTGCAAGAGTCATCTGACCGGCAGCCCTCCAAAGATCCTTACCTGCCACCAGCCAGAGCGCGGGCGCGTCCGGATCGAAAGAGAACGCCTGCTGCCACACGATGGGCGTGTCCGGATCGTCAAAGATCTGCTCCCTGTCGTACGTGACGGTGAACTCTTTGCCAGTCATGCTGCTCAGAGCACGCGCGAGAGCACTTTCCAGATTGGCAATAATCCGCGCCGTAGATTCAGGATTCTTCATATATCTTTCAGGTCCTCAAAGGTCTTCTGCATCAGGCCCGCACTCCGGGCCAGCGTTTCCCAATGGCATTTCTCAGCCGGAGAATAGCCTGCGATTTGATCTGCGACACACGCGAGAAATGCAGGTCCATGATTTCGCCGATCTCGCGCAGCGTCAGTTCCTCATAAAAGTAAAGACTAAGCACTGTTCTCTCGATCTTCGGAATGCCATCAATTGCGGTCGCGATCAGGCGCTCCAGTTCCGCGCGCTCGAGTTGCAGCCCGGGCGATTCGTCGTCGCGGGATGCCACATATCTGATGAGCGCCGGGGTCTCGGTGTCTTCCCTGAGGTACTCGAGCTCGCCGATGTCCAGCGCGGCTACATCTGTGAGACGCTGCCGGTAGTCCGCCACGGAAATGGCCAGTTCCGCGGCGATCTCTGCTTCCTCCGGAGCACGGCGCAACCGCTGTTCCGCACGAGCGACGGCTGACTCCATCTCACGCGCCTGACGCCGCTTCATGCGCGGCGCCCAATCCGTCTCGCGCAGGCTGTCCAGGATGGCGCCCCGAATGCGGAACTCCGCATAGGTGCGAAGCTTGACGTTCTGACGAGGATCGAAGTTGTCTATGGCGTTAATGAGCCCGATGACTCCCGAGGAAAGCAGGTCGTCCAGCGCAACGGTCTCCGGCAGGCGCTCGTGGATCTTGCGCGCGATCAGACGTACCTGTGGCAGATGCTCAACGATGAGCCTGTCCCGCTCCTCAGCGGAGAGGTCGTCCGGCGGAAATAAGTATGCAGCAGCTGCCAATGCGATTTCCTATGCCGCTGCGGCGATCGCGAGCGGATCCCCCATGCAGATCATGCGCGCCCACCGCGCCGCATTTGCGTCTTCGATGTGATCGGGTATCTGCTGCCCGGTTCCTGCGAACGCGGTCGGCATCCCGGTGCGCAGCAGCACTTCGGGCACCGAGCCCAGAGCCAGAGCCTCGTCCAGCCCGGTGAACAGAAGGTGAGACGGCCCCAGGCTGGCGAAGCCTGACACCATATGGATCATGTCGGCCACCCGAGCGTCGGAGCGCAGCACCAGATGTTTTTCCATCTCCGGCCGTCGTGCGAAAAAGCCTGCCAGAGCCGCCATCTCGGGGCCTTCGGATCTGGAAAGCCCCGGGGTGTCGATCAGAATCAGTCCCCTCCATCCGTCTCCGTTCAAAGCCAGGTGAAGACTATCCAGCGATTCGAAGGCATGAAACGGCACACCCAGAATGGCGGCATAGCGGGCCATCTGTTCCTGACCGCCGATGCCGTGAGCGCCCGCGGAGTAGATGCGCACCGGCACCCGCTTCGCCAAACCGTACTGCACCGCGATTTTTACCAGGGTGGTGGTCTTCCCGCGCCCCGGCGGTCCCATCAGGGCAAGCGTTCGGTTCTCGCCCTGCTTCATTTCCGCGAAGGGTGTAACCCGAAGCCGCCCGCTCAGTTCATCCACCAGGGCTTGCTGCATGTCACCCGGCACTCGCCATGCGGCGGTAACGATGCTCCTGGCTGTCTCCTGCTCCAGACCGTTCGCACAGAGTCGCGCGACCAGGGGAGCATGCGAATCCATCGCCCGTTCGAGCGCCGCGCCGGCGGCACTGACGTAGTCCCTAAAACCGGAAGCAGCCGGACCAGCCGGTCCCGCATGGCCCACCGCATCCCGAAGAGCTGCGAGCTGCTGTCGTATATCGTCGAGTTCCGAGCGCCCGTAGCGGCCCGCGCCCGGCGCCGCAGCGGGGGCCACCACAGGAACCGGCGCATGCCGGGGTGCGGGAGCCTCGGCCGGTTTAGGATCGAAAGCGAACGTGACTTCCAGACGCCCGAAACCGCGCATTTCCAGGGGGGCCGGCCGCGAACTCACCAGCATGGCGTCCGCCCCCAGTTCTTTTCGGGCGACCTCCAGGGCCGCCGGTACGCTGCTCGCGAAATAGGTTTTTGTCTGCATGCTACTGGATCACTCCCAGGGAAATAACTTTGATTCCGGCGGGCACTTCGCTGTGCGACAGGAAGAAGAGATTCGGGATGGACGACTCCAATGACTGGCGCAGGAAGTACCGGCAGGAAGAACTCGTAATGACGGCCGTGGCAGCTTCGAGTGGACCAACACCCCTGTTGAACCGATCAAGCAGATCCCGTAGCGCCTGCGGAGCCAGCGCGAGCGAGCTGTTCGATTCTCCATGCTCCACACCGCTCTCGACGAACCGCTCGATTTGCGGATCGATAAACCATGCAGGCAAGTCGCCGCTGGCGTTCAGATACGGTTTGACAACAACCCGGCGAATAGACTGCCGCACGTAGTCTGTTAACAGGACCGGATTGCGGGTGGAAGGCGCGGCCTCACCCAGAGCTTCCAGAACGGAAACCGAATCCCGAATAGAAACGCGCTCGCGCAGCAGATTCTGAAACACGCGCTGAAGAGTTGCCAGCGGCAGCAGCTTCGGGACAAGATCCTCCACCACTTTGGCGTGATCGGCGCTGACGCGGTCCAGCAGTTTCTTCGCTTCCTGGCGGGAAAAGAGCTCATGCCCAATCCTCTTGATGAGTTCGGCGAGATGGGTGCTCATCACGCTCAGCGGGTCAATAACCGTGTACCCCATGGAACGCACCTTGTCGGCCAGTGATGCCGGAATCCACCAGGCGGGAACTCCAAAGGCAGGGTCTTTGGTGGGCCGGCTGTCGGGCGGGCGCTCCGTGCCGGTGACGGCAATGGCGAGTTCCGAGCCCTGGGGAAGTTCAAACCGGGCAATCTCAATACCTTTGAGGTTGATGGCGTATTCGCGGGCGCGCAGACCGAGGTTGTCCGTAACGCGCACGGCGGGAATGATAAAGCCCAGTTCCGACGCAAGCTGCTTACGAATGCTGCCGATACGCCGGAGCAGCGGCGAACTTGCGCCGTCGGCGATAAAGGAAATCAGGCCAACGCCCACCTCGATGGAGAGCGGCTCCACGCGCAGCAGATCTTCCAGATTCTCTTTTTGCGCGGCTGGCTGGGCGGCGGCACTCTCGGGTTGCGCAACTGCACCTTTCTTCTTCATCTGCCATGCAATCGCACCCAGCCCCATACCCATCGCAAGGAATGGGATCTTGGGAAGACCGGGGAACAGCGCAAGTGCAATCAGCACGCCGCTGGCGAGTTGCAGTGGCTCGGAAGCACCAAAAATTTGCTTCTGGAACTCGACGCCCAGCCGATTGTCGGACGTAGCGCGGGTGACAATCATGCCGCCGGAGATGGAGATCATGAGCGCCGGGATCACCGTCACCAAGCCATCGCCGATGGTGAGGACGGTGTATGTCTGCAGCGCCTTCAGCACATCCATGCCATGCTGCAGAACGCCGATGAGAAGACCGGCAACAATATTGATGGCGGTAATCAGCACTCCGGCCACGGCATCGCGCTGCGTGAAACGGCTGGCGCCATCCATGGCCCCGAAGAACTCTGCCTCACCGGCCAGTTCCTTGCGACGCCGGCGTGCGGTCGCCTCATCGATTAGACCCGCATTCAGGTCCGAATCGATTGACATCTGCTTACCGGGTAAGGCATCCAGGGTAAACCGGGCAGTGACCTCTGAAATACGAACAGCGCCATGGTTGATCACTACATACTGAATGGCGATCAACACCAGGAAGATCACCGCGCCAATGATGTAGTTACCGCCGACCACGAAATTTCCGAACGCCTGGATAACATCCCCGGCCGCCGAGGTTCCGGTATGGCCATTCAGAAGAATCAGGCGCGCTGACGAGACGTTCAGCGCCAGACGGAACAACGTCAGAAGCAGCAGCGTTGTAGGGAAAACATTGAAATCCACCGGCTTGGTGATGTACATCGCAACCATCAGCACGATGACGGACATCATGATGTCGCAAACGATCAGGAAGTCGAGCAGGAAGGCCGGCATCGGCGCGATCAGCGCGGTGATAATGGCTAAAACCGCGGCGGGCACGGCAAATTCGCTCGCCGCCTTAAGCGTCAGTCTGGGTCCGGGCTTTCCGGCTTTTACCGGTAACGCCATCAGTTCGGTCTCCTTCCCGCTGGATTGGTCAACTTGAAAATGTAGGCCAGGATTTCAGCAACGGCCCGGTAAAGGTCCGGCGGAATCTCCTGTCCGACGTCAACAGACTTATACAGTGCCTGAGCGAGGGGAGGATTCTCAATTATTGGTACCTGATTTTCAATGGCCCTCTGCCGGATGCGCGCGGCGAGGTAATTCTTTCCCTTAGCCACCACCTGAGGAGCGGCCATACCCCCCTGTTCGTACCTGATGGCGACCGCATAGTGGGTGGGATTCACAACAATGGCCGTGGCGGTGGGAACAGCCCGCATCATATTTTTGCGGCGCATTTCCCGCTGAATTTTCCGAACCCGCGCTTTCATTTGCGGATTGCCGTCGTTCTCTTTCGACTCGTTCTTAATCTCCTGCTTGCTCATCCGCAGACGGGCGTTGTATCGGGACCGGTCGCGCAGCAGCATCACGGTTCCCAGCAGCACCAGGACGAAAGCCGATTTGCGAAGGGCGTCACGGAGCAGGATTCCCGCCGTTCCGGCGCTGGCGGCCACCGGCAGCAGAGGCAATCGCATCAGTTCCGGCAGCCGGTCGCGTACCAGCGACCATGTGAGCCACAGCATCAGCGGGATCATGACCAGTGCCTGAAGAAAGTGCGCCATATTGTTTGCCGGCACTTCGCGAAGGCGGTTGGCAGGATTCAGCCGGCTGAATTTGGGCGCCAGGCGCGAGAGGCTGAAGCCCAGATTGGTGGAACCCATCTGCAAAACCAGCGTCACGGCCATCAAGACTCCGCCCAGAACCGCAAGCGGCTTGAGCGTGGCGATGGAGAGCCGCGTGAGCAGTGCGGCCAGATCTCCGGCGGTGAGCGACGAGGAAAACGCCTGGCGAAGTCCGGTCGCCATGGCCGCCTGAACGGTCGTGATCCAGTCCGGGAAGTAAGCGGCGGCCAAACTTACAAACGTGAAGAACTGCAGAGCAGCGACGAATTCGCGCGCGGCAGGAAAGTCACCATCCTTGCGGGCTTTTTCAAGCCGCCGGGGTGTGGGTTTTTCCGTGCGCTGCGAACTGTCGGACATTGCCGGTTAGTGGCCGCTCCGGAGCATGCCCTCAATCAGGCGGATCCCCTGGGTCATTACCGAGCCGAGGACCCTGGGTTGAAAGATGAGGGTGGCGGAGAGCAGCAGCATCGATACCGCCAATTTCACCGGTATGGTGAGGCTGACCAGCTGGATTTGCGTTTGAACGCGGCCCAGAACGGCCAGCGCGGCATCCGTCAGCATTAGTAAAGCGACCACGGGCGCGGCGAGGCGTAGACCGATACCGAAGATCGACCCGGAGAAGCGGATCAGGGCCTCCGCCCAGTTCTTTTGCACTGCGAACGATTCGGGAGGGCAGAGTTGCAGACTGTCGGCCAAGGCCCGCACCAGCAAACGGTCGGCGCCGGTGGCGAAGAAAAGCAGGCCTGCTGTGGTTTGCGCAAGAGTGAGCAGGACGGTGGAATCGGCGCCGCTGTTCGGATCGACGGTGGATGCAAATCCGAACCCGGCCTGCAGACTCACTACCTGAGCCGCCACCTGGAATACCTCCAGCACTATCGCAAGAGTTAGTCCAATTGCAAGCCCGAGTGCAGCCTCCCCGGCGATTCCCACCAAAAGGCGGCCAATGGTTGCTTCGGACGAGACGGGCGCCTTCCATTCGGACCAGAGGATCAGTGTGAAGCCGAGCGAGAGGAAGATCTTCGGCGTCTCGGCCGTGCCCCGGAAAGCAGTAAGCGGCAGGAAGGCGAAAACGCAGGAGACGCGGGCCAGCGTGAACAGAAAGCCGAACAGCGTGGCATAGGTGAACAGGGTGTCACCGTGCATAACGGCCCAGATTTCCCAGAATACCGATGGTATAAGCCATACTCTGGTGCACCATCCAGGGCATCAGAATGAGACAGCCGGCCAGAAACGCGATCAGGCGCGGAATCGCGTTGAAGCCGCTGTCCTGAATCGAGGTGACGATCTGAACCAGGCTGACCACAATACCTGTGACAAAGCCAATGGCGAGAAGCGGCGCGGCGATCCAGAAAGCCGTCATAAACATCTGCCCAATGACATGAGCGACCGATTCAGGCGTCATACGTAGAAACTCTTCATGAGCGACCCGATGGTCAGATTCCAGCCGTCCACCAGGACGAACAGCAGGATCTTGAACGGCGCGGATACCATCACCGGAGGCAACTGCACCATGCCGATGGAAAGCGTCACGGATGCGACGATGATGTCGATCAGCAGGAATGGAAGGAACAGGACCGCTCCAATCTGAAAGCCGGCACGCATCTCTGAAAGGATATAGGCGGGCGCGAGAACGGTCAGGTCAAGATCCGCGGACGTTCGCGGGACCGGTGAGTGAGTAATTTCCAGAAAGAGCTGTACATCCTTCTCGCGCACGAAGCGCCCCAGATAGGTCTTGAGAGGTTTGGTGCCAGCGTCCCAGGCCTGGGGACCACTGAGTTGCCCCGCTTCCATGGGCTGCCACGCCTCCTTATATATCTGCGACGAGAGGGGCTGGATCAGCA
The DNA here is from genome assembly GCA_030838885.1 of Bryobacterales bacterium. GTDB lineage: Bacteria > Acidobacteriota > Terriglobia > Bryobacterales > Bryobacteraceae > BOG-234. Next base: position 7,632 of record JAUZEU010000461.1, read on the forward strand.
CCATGGTCAGAAACAGGGCCATGCCCACCAGCACCTGATTAGAAGGCGCGCTCTGCGTTCCCAGTGCCTGCCGCAGGAAGTGCAGGACGATCGAGATCCGCAGAAACGGCGTGACCGACATGATGATGGCCGGCAGCAGCGTCAGTGCAGTCATCAGAATGATGATCTGCATGGGCGTGCTGAGGTCTTTCGCGGCAACCGGGAGCAAGCCTGGGAGCGGCGCGGCGTGCAGCGGCAGAGCGATCAGCAGCAAGAGAAAGCAGCTGGGTTTCATATTCTTTTCAACTCCGCTTGACTCCCAGCTTCACCCGAAGCCAGATCGCATAAGATCCGGCAGGAGGAAGGTGCGGTAGCAATCACGACAGACCGATTCCCGACGCGCACTA
>JAUZEU010000154.1 GCA_030838885.1 Bryobacterales bacterium
TCAGGTTATGATCGGATATGTGCATGCCAAACGGAGCCTGCCGACTCCGATAGATTCCTGCTCTGCCAGGGCGACGATTCCGTGTACGAGTTAGGTACCAGTGGTGGTTTTTCTGGTCCAATGCGGCATTCTAGACCATTCAAGACTCTTCAACTTACACATTCTGCGTGAGTTGTTCTTATCGTGGTTCGAATCCATGTCGGGGAGCCAGGCCAAACAAGAAAAGTACTTTTCCTGTAGTTATGACGGCCTCTACCGATCATCGGTACGATTCAGGGCCTGAGAGCAAACAAGGGTCTCATTCTCAACAAACGTCGTAGCGCGGTTGCGCCGTCTACAAGACAAGTCTTTCTGCAAAGCCCAGCGCTTTTGGATGGAGTGTGACTGCCAAATCTATATTGTTTGGACGTATGCCCTCGGGTGATCCGGTTCCCCGGCAGGCCACGGGCCGCACCGACCTTAAAAAGCCAGAAAGGGTACGCGCCGCGCTTATCACCCAGCAGGCGAAACAGGCGAAGGGGGATGCTGCCCAAGCACCCACCATAGCCGAATGCGCCGAGCAGTATCTGGCGTTGCGACGGCACGAAACTGGGACACAAGGCATTAGGGCAATACCGGCTGCTACTCGAACGTCTCCGGGAATTCTGTGAGGCGCGTAATGCGATCCATATGCGCTGTCTCACCGTCGATCTGCTTGAGACGTTCAAAACGGACGGGCTGCCGCCTAAGATGGCCGACACGTCGGTAGTGAAGTCGAGGGACTGGTACCACTCAGGGAGGACCTTTGGGTGGTGGGCGAATATCCTGGTATTGGGCAGGCCCGATTCGGCCCGCGGCTGCGCTACCGGATTGAGGCGGCAGAACTTGCGGGCGAACGGATGGTACCGGCTCTTTTCGGTGCAAACGCTGGTCGAGAACGCTGTGAAGTATGCGGTGGGTGCATCCCGGCAGGGGTGCGGAAATTGTGATCTGCGCGGCGTTGCGGGAAGGAGTGCAGCGGGTGCCGGTGTCCGATGACGGCCCCCGGCTTTGCGCCTGCCGACTGCGTGAAGCCCGGCCATGGACTGGATCTTTTGAAACACCGGCTGGAAAGTCTGTTTGGGGCGTCGGCGGCGCTCGAGATGAACGCCGCGAACGGGCGCATCCAGGTGAGCATTTTCGGTAGCGGCTCCAGCCCGGCATGATTAGGGCCTGGTTGATTGACGATGAAACGCTGGCACTGAAGCGCCTGACGCGAATGCTGGAGGCGACCCGGTCGGGTGGAAGTGGCGGGCGCGTCCACCGATCCTGAAGAAGCGCTGGCGGAGGTGAACGAGCCCGCGCCTGATGCCATCTTTCTGGATATTGAGATGCCCGGCTGTAATGGCTTTGAATTTTTGCGCCGCTGGAGACCCGGCCGGCCGTGGTCTTCGTGGCCGGGTACGATCAATATGCGGTCCGTGCCTTTGAGGCGAACGGCACGGATTATCTGCTGAAGCCGGTGACGCCGGATGCACTGGACCGGGCGATCGGGAAACTGGAGCGCGCACGGCAGGAAGGCCCTGAAGAATAACGTTCGATGCTGGCGAGGCTGACGGCCGCATTCGATCTGAACGGGAGGCAGTATCGCCGCATCTCTTTCGAAGCTGGGAGATCGCGTGCAGTTTCTCGATCTGGATAAAGTCACGCATTTCCTCGCGGAAGGCAAACTGACTTATGCAGTGGTGGCCGGGAAGAACTTCGTGGTGGACCGGAGGCAAAACTCGACCCGGCGCAGTTCCACCGGATTCACCGGGGCTATCTGGTGAATCCGGGGGCTGTCGCGGAGGTCTGTTCATGGTTTGGCGGCAAGATGATTGTGCGGCTAAATGATGCAGGGAGAACGGAGTTGCCGGTTTCGCGGGACCGGGCACGGAGTCTGAAGGAACGGCTGGAGTTCTGGCAAAAAAACACCCGGAAAAACCTGAGTGAACGAGCGGTTGCCGGAAGTCCCTGTGGTACCATAAACCTTATCTTTCACGGGCATCCGCCTCGCATTTATAACAGCTTAGATGAATCTTAGGTCTCTTTTCAGTCTCTTTTCGTCCGACCTCGCGATCGATCTCGGTACTGCCAACACACTCGTATTCGCCAAAGGTAAGGGGATCGTCGTTAACGAACCTTCCATTGTCGCGCTCAATAAAAATACCGGCGAAGTGGAAGCCGTCGGCAAAGAAGCGAAGGAAATGCTGGGCCGCACGCCCGGTAATATCGTCGCCATTAAACCGATGAAAGACGGCGTGATCGCTGACTTTAAAGTCACCGAAAAAATGCTGAATTATTTCATCCAAAAAGCACACAATCGCAAGGTTCTTGTGCACCCGCGTATTGTAATCGGGGTCCCCAGCGAAATCACGCAGGTGGAAAAGCGCGCGGTGATGGATTCGGCGTACCGGGCGAAGGCCAGCGAAGTTCACCTTGTGGAACAGGCAATGGTCGCCGCGATCGGGGCGGGTCTGCCGATCACCGAGCCTTCCGGCAACATGGTTGTGGATATCGGCGGTGGCACAACCGACATCGCGGTCATCTCCCTTTCTGGCATCGTGTATTCGCGTTCGGTCCGTGTGGCCGGCAACGCGATGGACGACGCGGTGATGCAGTACATGAAACGCCGGTACAATTTGCTGATCGGCGAGCGCACCGCTGAGGCGATCAAGATCGAACTCGGGTCGGCGTTTCCGCTCGATGAAGAACTCTCGTTTGAAGTCCGCGGGCGGAATCTAATCGAAGGCATTCCCAAGACGA
>JAUZEU010000585.1 GCA_030838885.1 Bryobacterales bacterium
TCTGGCGGAGATCCTGGGCGGCCCGGTGAAATGCTCGGGCCACGCGATAGAATGCCGTATCAATGCCGAAAACCCGGAGACTTTCGCACCATCGCCGGGGCGTATAACCGGGTTGAATCTGCCCGGCGGCATCGGCATTCGCGTCGATACCCACGCGTATCAGGACGGGATGATTCCACCCTATTACGATTCGCTCGTGGCAAAGTTGATCGCCCATGGAAAAGACCGCACCGAAGCGATACAACGCATGAAACGTGCTCTGGATCTGTTTGTGGTGGAGGGAATTCATACTTCCATCCCGCTGCACAAGCGCATTTTGAACGAGCCCGATTTTATCAACGGCAACTTCGACACCAACTTCATCAAGCGCTGGATGTAAGTCGGACTCCGCCGTTTGTTTCACGTCGCCTGGAGTCATAAAAAGCCATGCGTCTGCCAGGGGCTCAGTTCTGTCACGACAGCAATCTCAGAAGTGCATGGCACCTGCCAGGCGGGCGCAATCCTTCCTGGCCGCGCGCGTCAACACACAATTTTCGGGTTAATACGCCTGGTAGAATGGATGCGGAAGGCACCATGAACCTGACCAGACGGGAACTCCTTGGCTTTGCCGGCGCTGCGCTGGCGCAACGAACCCTCTCCGCCGCCCCGGCCCCCACGGCTCAAACCGTTGCCGTCGCGAAATGCGCGACCTACAGCGATGCCGAAGTCCTTGCAAATCTGAAAACCATGTTCGACCAGTTGGGCGGACTTGGCAAGCTCGTCCGCAACAAGACCGTCACCGTCAAGCTGAATCTGACCGGCAGCCCGGGACAACGCTTCCAGGGTCGCCCCCTCGGTTCCACGCATTACACGCATCCTCAGGTCATCATGGCGACTGCGCACCTGATGGGCGAGGCTGGCGCGACCCGCATCCGCTTCGTGGAAAGCGCATGGGCGCTCAGCGGACCTCTCGAAGACTATCTTCTGGACAGCGGCTGGAATGTTAGCCAACTTACCAATTCCGCGAAGAACGTCGAATTCGAAAATACCAACAACCTCGGCAAGGGAAAACAGTATATTCGCTTCAAAGTTCCCGGCCAACCCTATATCTTCCCCGCCTACGATCTGAATCACGCCTATCACGACACCGATGTCTTCGTGAGTATGGCCAAACTGAAGAACCACGCAACGTGCGGCGTGACGCTCTCTATGAAAAACTGCTTCGGCATTACCCCGGCATCCATATACGGAGACGACGCGGGTATCGAAGAACCCAATGAAAAGCCGGGTTCCGGCCGTGTCAGCGCCATGCACGGCGGCAGACGCGGTCCGTCTAAATCCGCGCCCGGCGAACTCGACCCGCACAGCAACCGCGACGCCGGCTATCGTATGCCCCGCATCGTTGCCGAACTCAATCTCGCGCGCCCGGTGGACCTCGCCATCATTGACGGAGTGCAGTCCATTGCGGGCGGAGAAGGTCCCTGGATTCGCGGTTTACGGTACGTGGAGCCCGGCGTTCTCGTAGCCGGTCTCAACCCTGTCAATACGGACGCGGTCGCAACCGCCGTGATGGGTTACGATCCGCGCGCGTCCAAAGGCTCGGCCCCGTTCCCGATGTGTGACAATACTCTTCTTCTGGCGGAGAAACTCGGAGTCGGCAGCGCTGACCTGAGCCGCATCGAAGTGGCCGGGGTGCCCATTGCAAAAGCCGTCTATCGTTTTACAGTCTAAGCGTTCAAAAATCGGCCTCGCCGCAGCCGCGGGCCTCTCCATCTTCGCCGTCGCGGTCGTCCACGCGCAGAACCCGGCCACCATGTTCCCCGCCGTGCGCGGAACAAAGTTCATGCTGGGCGCCGGCAATAATCTCGAAGTCGCCGCAGGCACGCAGATCCTGGAAAAAGGCGGCAATGCGGTGGATGCCGGCATCGCCAGCGTACTGGCCGCATCCGTCACCGAACTCGACCACTTCGGCCTAGGCGGCGAGATGCCGCTCATCATCAAGATGAAAGATCAGCCCGCGGTGGTGATCAGCGGCGTGGGTACCGCGCCAGCCCTTGCCACGCCAGAATTCTTCCGCGCGCGCAAGCCGGAAGCCTGGGAAGAGAAGGCGACCATGCCGCCTATCCCGGCCAACGGAATTCTGGCAGCCACTGTGCCCGGCGTCTTCGACGGCCTGATGCTGGCGCTTGAGAAATACGGCACCATGAGCTTCGCGCAGGTGGTGGCGCCCGCCCTCGAATACACGCGCGGTTTCCCCACCCCGGAGATCCTGAACAGCTACATCACAAGCAGTAAACAGTATCTTGATATCTGGCCGGTCTCAATGAAGTTCTTCGAGCCAAACGGCCACGTTCCTGCACCCGGCGAGATCTTTGCGGAACCCACGCTCACCAACACGTTGGAACAGCTTGCGAAAGCCGAAAAGAAGGCGCGCGGCAACCGTGTCGCGAAGATCGAAGCCGTGCGCAATTACTTTTATCGCGGGCCCCTTGCCAAACAGATCGGCGACTTCTCGGAAAAGAACGGTGGCCTGCTCCGCTACACCGATATGGCGGCGTTCCATGCCGAGATCGATACACCCCGCACCACCACGTATCGAGGCTACACAGTCAACAAGCCCGGCTTCTGGAGCCAGGGGCCGGTCATGCTGGAAGCCCTCAATATCCTGGAGGGCTATGACCTGAAGGCCATGGGTCACAATTCGCCGCAGTACCTGCACACTGTCATCGAAGCCGTCAAACTCGCCTTTGCCGACCGTGACCGCTACTATGGCGACCCGAAATTTTCAAAAGTCCCGGAAGAAACTCTGCTCTCGAAAGATTATGCGGCGGACCGCCGTAAGCTGATCGACGTTGCGACAGCCTCCATGGACAGTCGCCCCGGCGCCTTCGGTGGGCCGCTGCCCATGGCCAAAACCACCGCGCCCACCCTGGGAGTTGCCGATACCACCTGCGTGAACGCTGTAGATTCCAAAGGCAATGTTTTTTCCGCCACACCGAGCGGAGCCTGGCTGCCATCAGTCATCGCTGGGGATACCGGCATTCCGCTGGGTACGCGTCTCCAGTGCTTCCTCGTAAACACTCCAGGCCACGCCAACTCCCTCGCAGGCGGCAGACGTCCGCGTGTGACCCTTAGCCCCACCATGGTGTTGAAGGACGGCGAGCCGTTCCTCGCGCTCTCCACACCTGGCGGCGATAACCAGGATCAAGCCATGCTCCAGGTGCTGCTCAATATCATCGACTTCGGCATGACTCCGCAGGCAGCCGTTGAGGCGGTTCGGTTCCAGACGGAACACTTCTATGCCACCTTCGCGAACCACGAATTCATCGCGGGTAAGGTAAACGTGGAAAATCGCCTCTCCCCGGACACAATCGCTGCCCTGATAAAACTAGGCCACAAAGTCAACGTAGCCGGCCCGTGGAGCAACGGTTCCGCCCCGGTCGTCATTGAAATGCAAGGGGGCGTCATCACCGGAGGCGCAGACCCGCGCCGCGGCCGCTTCATCTACGGCCGCTAAGGGGCTCTTAGTCAGGGCTCATACACAGGGGGACGGTAAAATCGAAGTTCCCCTCCATGCATCCTCACCTTGCGTGTTTTAATCCCGCGTGCCGCGCCCGCTTCGACATTAACCAGGTCATTTATAACTGCCCCAATTGTGGCGGCCTCCTGGAAGCTCAGTACGATTTCAGGGGCGCCGAACCCGCCGCCTGGAAGAAGACGTGGCGCGAACGCCGCATGGACAACTCCCCTCTCAGCCAGAGCGGCGTCTGGCGCTATCGCGAGCTGTTTCCCTTCCTCGAAGACACCATGCAGGTGACAACCCTGCGTGAAGGCAACACCCCCATTCTGAACGCGCCCCTTGCCGCTCAGTACGGGGGCCTCACCCGGATCGCCTTCAAGCATCAGGGCTTTAATCCCACAGGCTCCTTCAAAGACAACGGCATGACGGCCGGAGCCGCCCAGGCCCGCAGTCTCGGCATGAAACGCGTCGCATGCGTCTCCACCGGCAACACCTCCGCTTCCATGGCTGCCTACGCCAGCGCGGGCGGCCTCGCCCCGCTGATCTTCATCCCGCACGGCAACATCTCTTACGGCAAACTCGCCCAGGCCCTCGAATACGGCGCGAAGACCTTCCAGGTAGAAGCGAATTTTGATCAGATTCTGGCCCTGGTCCGCGTGCTCGCCGAGCGCCTCGGCATCTACCTGCTCAATTCCATCAACCCGTTCCGTATCGAAGGCCAGAAGTCCATCGTCATCGAAATGATGGACCAGCGCAACTGGCATGTCCCCGACTGGATCGTTCTGCCCGGCGGCAATCTCGGCAACGTATCAGCCTTCGGCAAGGGGCTCCGCGAAATGAAGCAAGTAGGCCTGATCGACAAACTTCCCCGGCTCGCTGTCGTGCAGGCCGAGGGTTCGTCGCCGTTCTATGAATACATGACGGAAGGTGTGGGCAAGACCGGTTTCCGCGCACAGACGAATCCGGAAACTCTTGCCACGGCCATCAAGATCGGCGATCCGGTTTCCTGGCCCAAAGCTCAATTCGAAATCGAGACCACCAACGGCATTGTCGAGCGAGCTACCGAACAGGAAATTGCCGATGCGAAAGCCGTCATCGGCCGGTGCGGCATCGGTTGCGAACCCGCTTCCGCTGCCTCCCTTGCAGGCATCCGAAAACTCACCGCAGCCGGCGTGATCGATCGGGATGCCGACGTGGTCGCCGTCCTCACCGGCAACGTCCTCAAAGACCCGGACTACATCTTCAAATACCACACCGGCCAGCTAAGAGCCCCAAACGACACTCCGATCAACGCGACCTTCGGAAACAAACCGATCATGGCGCCCAATGACGCCGATAAGCTGGCCGAACTCATCGGCTAGTCATATAGCGGTGCCATCACGTCAGTTCCACATACTCGAGGAACACGATGCGCCGGTCCTTGGCCGAAAGCGTGTTGTCGTATGGCGTAGCATCGTCCGTGATGTACTCTTCAAACTCCGCAATGGCCAGTCGATAGCGGGCATCCGCCGGCCGGCCAGTGGGCAGAGTTACCGTCCCGTTCCACAGACGCGGCCAGATCCGGATCGCGTCCACCTGCAGCGTCTGCGAGAGTTCTGCAAATCGCCGGCTTGCACTCAACTCCGTCCGGTGTGCCGCAACCCGCGGATCAATCTGGCCTCCACCCACGGCCACCGGACCGGAAGGCGTCGGCGTCACCACAGCACCCGCCTCGCGCTTCCAGCCGAAGTCGGTACCCAGCGCCGGGTCCAGTCTCTCTACCCAAACTTCCACAATGCTGGTAGGCGAGATAGCCACTCGCTGCCGGTTTAAGACCAACGTGAGCGGTTGACGCGCTTCCACCTCTCCGCTCGAATCCGTGTACGTCCAGCCAAACACAGACACATTCCGCACATCCGCCGTAGCTCCATGCGCAACCGAAAGCCATCTGTCAGGCGTCAGCGCCATGAAATCCGCGAGCACAATATTCGACAAATGCGCGTTCGGAACCGACGTGGGCTGATATCGCGCCAGCGCCAGCCGGATAAACGGAAAATACGCCGTCCCGAAGTTCACTTCGATATCGGCGTACCAAAGCCGGCGTTCCGCATCGTACGCCACGTCATGCGGCGCGATATCCACCAGTTCTGTCCCGTCGCTCGGCTGCCGAACACCCGGATGCGACAGGCCGGCAGTCAGGAACGGCCCCGGTGCCTGATCCGCCTCCGTCGCCGGAGCAAACGCCGACAGCCACTTACCAGCCGGATCCGGCGCAGTTCGTGCAAGCGGAAATGACGACACTTTCGGCGAAGGCCCCGGCACGAAATTACTGGCCCAAACAGGGTCGTTTCCCCACTGCGTAACGAACTTCTTGTAAGGCTTGCCCGCCGGCATTGTATTCGGGTCTCCCGCGAAACCAGAGGGCGGCAATACCACCGCCAGCATCTCCCCGTATCCCGACCTATTCCAGGGCCGGTCGAGGTACACCCGCAACCCGCCACCCCGCCGCCATCGGGATTCGGCGCCTTGCGCGTCTTTCGTCGCAGTCCGGCCAAACGTCGGTAGCACATACCGTACCTGCGGCGCAACCGGCGGCGATGAATTCGGCACCCAGCTCACTACGCGCGGGCCGGTGACTTTGATATTTTCATCAGTTTCCACCCTGGTCCCGCCATCGTCTTTCGTAAGTACATTGGGAGGCATGAACTCGCGAAAACGAGTCGTCGCCTCCAGCCAGTACTCCACCCTGCGGTACCGGGTGTCGTTGTACTCGTGGAACTTCACAATCACCTGCCGCAGATTCTGCCCCACGCCGATTAAATCTGTCCCGACGATATCGTGCTCCGCAATACCGGTAGCTTTCGGATCGCTCTGCTGGGTCGCATAGGTCTTCGGGTCCGTAATCTTCACCGAGAACGCGTGGTCGGTCCGATCTCGGTCCGCTCCTCCTGGGTTCCCCTCGCCGTCTGCGTCCGGCTCATGCCACGCCGCCTGTAAGTCCACACGGGCCGTGCTGTTGATGCTGCAACTCGCCGTGAACCGCGGCAGCGCCCTCGTTTCCCCGAAATTGCGGGTTACGGTAAACTTCATCGACGGCTCGATGAGCGGCTTTTGCACGGCATGCACCAGCTCGATATTCCGCCACGGCGTCAGCATCCAGTGCTGCCCGCTCTTCGCCTTGCTCTGCAGCGCAGCCCGATCCGCCAGGGGCAGCCAGTTCCAGACACCCATTAGTCCGACCGCGTCCCCTTCCAGTTGACAGGAAAGCCGCAGCGTAGCCCGAACAGCCTTGGGCAAAGGGACCCGCAGTGTCCGGCTGTCAACATCGAAATGGGGCATCTGAGCCGCATCTTCGAAGATCCGAATCGTGAACGGCACAGCCTTGGGCCATGACCCGCCCGCATAGGCCGGAATCGAAATGATATTCGAATCCGGAAAACCCGGATGATCGAAAATACGCGCGCTGATGGTCGTGCAAAGCGGGTCCGGAATATACGGAATCTCGGTCGCCGGCACATCCATTACCGCATAACTGGTCTCCACTGTCGCGCCCGGGTCGGTCAGAGGGCCCAACGTCATCAGCTTGATTTCTTCCAGCGCCGCATCCTTCTTTGCCAGCAAGTCGTACATGCTGACAGAAGCATCCAGCTTGCCCCCGGTATCCAGCACCCCGTGCAGTTCCGCTTCCCGAATATTCGATCTGGCCTCCACCGCGAACCGCCGCGTCACGGCACCGGTCGCGATCAGATTCTTATCCGGAGTGTCATTGAAAGTGCGAATCGCCATTCGCTCCATCGACTCGCCTTCCGCCGGCTTCTCCGTATTCCCCGCCTCGCGCACCAGCGCCACCGAGGGCGCCTGTACAGGCTCAAACCGCGTATACAGAGTGGCGTTCTTCTCAGGGCTTTCGTCCGAAAATGTTTTCGGGTTCCCGGCGAGAGAGTTCCCCGCCAGGTCCGTCATCCTCGCCCGGATCCAGTAACTGCGGCCGTAGCGCAGGCGAGGCAGTGAATTCGGGCGCGCCGTGAAGACGCTGCTGAGATTCAGTCCGGGCGGCACCTCCACATTTGCGTCACTGCTCTTGTCGTCTTTATCCACCGCGCGACCCGGTTGCGGCGCCACAAGGCTCCACCCGGTCCAGGAGACTAAAGCTTCGTGCAGGTAAACCAGGTCCTTGTTGGTTCCATCAGCGGCCCGCGTTGCAGCCAGCCGCACCACCCCCTCGCTGTCGTCTTCCACCGTGATCGCGCCACCCACCGTATACGTGGCGTGCCGTTCGCAAAGTGAGCGCCACAATTTCGTTTTGTTGTCCCAGATGTCCAGCCGCCAGCCGCGAATCAGATCTTCCGTGAACAAATCCGGCCCCGCCGTGGCATTATTGGCAAAGCTGTTTTCAAGGGCCTGATTCTTCTGTTGATTCGCCGTAAAAGCATTCGAAAGCAGCAATCCGCGGCGGCGATGCACCAGCATCAGCCCGGCATTACGAAGCGCGGGCACGCCACTGTCCTTTTCGTGTTTCGTAACCGCGTCGGCCTGCAGATCCGGCTGCGATTGCAGTTTCCGCAGCGTACGCGCGAAATTCATCAGCTTCAGCCCGGCTGCATCCACATCCGTCTGCAGCACCGCGTAGAGATCCTGGTTGATCACCAGCCGCCCATCCTTCACGCGATAGTCGCCGGCCTGCCAGGTGGCGCGAGGCACCGGGTCGAACTGTTTGTCCGTGAGCCGTGTGCGTGTCCGCGACGAAGCCTGCGATCGCGTCACTCCGTTGTCCGCCGTGCCCAGCTCACACGTCACCCACAGTTGCTGATTCGCATTCGGCGCAAATGTGCCGCGCGGAATCACGAAATCGATCACAATTCCCAATCGCCGCAACAGCCTCGGATACTGATTCATCGCCGCAACAATCTGGTGGAAGTCGATCAGCTTGACGAAATCCTCCTTTGCCGGCAGCGTGGTTTTCTCATAGGTGAGCCATTTGGCATCCCGGCGTGAATCGTCCGCCGCCAACCGCTCCACCGGAACGTCTGAATAATCCTGAACGCCGGGTTTGGAAGGAGGCGTATGGAACAGCTGCGCATGTGCCAGCGCATCCGTTGTGGGGTCACTGAAATGGAAGCCCCTGTCTTTCAGCCTCGCCATCTGGCCCGCCACATCGCGCAGCCCGGTCCGCTGATCGGTCGATTCCCGATCGATCACCGCAACAGCCGAAATGAGATTCTGCCAGCCAGGATCGCCCAGAATCTGCGATATCTTCGGCAGCGAATCGCTCGTCGCCCGCCCCAGGCTGCTGTACAGATTTTGCGCGATGGAGTGCACCGCAACAGTATCGTAAGACAACACCGTGTCCGCGGTGTGGTTCTCGAACACATAGCCTGCAACAAAGGTGCTCTCCGGAATCAGCGCCTTCCACGCGTCGCTGTCTGCCACATCGATTGACTTATCCACACGAGCGTCTGCGGCTATCTCGTTACCCGGAATGATGATGCTCTGGGCGCCGAAGTGAATCGTGAACTTTGCGCCCTGCACCGTCTTCGGCCAGTCCGTGAAATCCGTGAACGGTTTCAGAATCTGATCGGCATCCGGCGTGAGCCTGGGCGAGAGCATTGCCGATACCCGCAACCCGCCATTCTCGTCCAACCCGTTCGGCAGCGCGGTCCACATCAAAGATTGTTTTGCCATTGTTGTTCCCCTTATTCAGCAGCAAACGCCGCACAGTAATCCGCCCACACGGACGGTGCCGGAATCAGATCCACAAACGTCGGGTCCGAAGGTGAGCCCGCAAATTCGCGCCTGCACGTAGCCGAAACGCTCACACTGAAGAACAGAACTTCAATCTCGATGGTCAGCGTCGCCTCACCAAACACAGTGGACTTCGTGCCTTCCTTCAAATACGTGAGCTGCAGGTTGAATGTAAGGGACGCGGAGATGATGCCCAGAATAGAAAGTTCGCCATGCAGCCGCACATATCCGGTCAGCTCAACCGTTTTCGAAGACCCCGTATCCAGCCAGTGAAAGTACACCCCTGCCTTCACTTCCACCCCGCCCGAAGCCACCCCAAGATCGATCGCGATCGCCGCACCGAACTCCAGCGCCGCTTCAATCTCCCGCACCCCCTCCGTCCCGATACCGATCGCGAAGAACCCACCGCCGCCGAACAGCGAAATCGTCAGGCTGAACGGATGCTGTCTCTCGCTGAAATTGAACTTCACCTCCACAGGCTTCGAATCGAACGGCAGCGCAAAACCTGCCCCGATCGACACATTGCTCAGTGCGAAGATCCCCACCTGAATCGAGGGAAGACCCAAAGAGAAAGTGGCTGCAATTCCCGAGGGAGTCACCTGCAGACTGGGCGGATCTGAAAATCCATTCGAAGGAATAAACTTACGCAGGTCATTAACGAATTCCAGCGGCCCGCCGAAAACAATCGCCTCATCACCGGGGTGCATATCCACCGCGACGTCAGGCTTCTTGCCGCGTGATGCCTTGAACCTCAGGCCGTCAAACCAGATGATGATGAACCCGAACAGGTTGACCTTGAAGTTGGTCATTCCGGCATTCGCTTCGAACGTCGCGCCCGCCGGATTCCCGATCGGCGCGGACACCTTCCCGTCCATCGAGAGCATCGTCGCCTTGCCGCCCGCCGTCGGAACAAGCAGTTTCAGCGGATCGGACTTCTTAATCTCCGTTTCCCAATGAAACGAAGCCTCCACTTTGTCCGGCAGATCGCGTGAAACCATCTTGGGCACGTCAGCACCGGTCAGCGCCGTCGCGATCTCCAGCACCGTCGAAAGATCGATCCCGCCAAGAATCTTCGCCCCCTTGAAAAAATCAGTGGGGTTGAACTTGTTCCCGATGATGTTCCCCAGCGCCTGGTCCACGGTCTGGCCACCGCTCGGCGGTTTCGCGGCCACCGGCCCCATGATGCGCGACAACCCCTGAATAGACATCGCCGGCGAGGCCAGTGCTCCCAGCGCATCGCTCTTCGCCTGCCCCGCGCCGCCCCCGAACGCCAACTCGTGCGGAGTGGTGAGCTTCAGGAAGACTTCGCCTTTGTTCGCCCCGCCGAAGCCGCCCGCCTTATACACATCCGGATAAGCGACCTGCACCACAGCGTTCGTCTGGCCAAGCAGCCTCTGGATCTGCCGGATCCCCACCTGCGCAAACTCGAAATGGGGATCAAACCGCGCATCCAGCACGTTACGATTCGCGAACGTGGCTGTGTAGGAAACCGCAGTCGCCGGCAGATTCGGATCGCCCTCCGCCCCGTCCTCCTTCGGCGCAAAACAAATCGTGGCGCCTCCCAGCGGCGACGTCCGTCGCGGGTTTGCCGCCGTCGCGTCGTACTCGGCCAGAATCTCGGTCAGCGCCGCGTTGTTCTGGTTGGCCTCATCGCCCACGAACAGCATCGGCATGGCAAAGGTCACCCGGTTGCCGCAAATGTCCGTCGCCGCCACTTCGAACCGGAAGTCGCCCGAAGGCAGCGTCGGCCAGAATGCAGCGCGCGGAGGCACCGCACCGTAGATTATGTTCCCCGCATTCGGCAGCGCGCACACCGGCTGATCCGGAGCGACCAGGCTCGGCGTCACCTTCGTCAGGATCTCCACCTGGCTAAACGGAAAATCGAACCAGCCCGGTGCTCTGCCCGCGCTGCTATATGTCTTCAGGGGTTCGCGCACGACGAGGAAAAACCGCTGCCGGAGCACCGCCACCCGCTGGTTCAGGTTGCCGCCCTGCGATTCGAACTTGCGCTCCGTCACCTTGATCAAAGAAGCGTGATGCCCAAACGGACACAGAAATCCGGCATACACCACGCGGACGTAATGGTCGCGGCCCAGCATCGCGATATGTCGCCATTGCTCCAGCCCCACCCCTGTCGGTCGCGAACTCCAGTTCCCCTCCGAATCCAGCAGTGCGCCAAGCGAAGAGAGCATCAGCCGGTGCGTTCGGGTGGCCCGCGGCACATAAGCCCGCCTCGAGCCCGCTGCAGTCTCGTTGAACCCCGCCATCAGCTTCACCAGCATTTGCCGGTCGAGCGGGTCCAG
>JAUZEU010000607.1 GCA_030838885.1 Bryobacterales bacterium
GATAGCGGCACAGCGGGGATTTCACCGGAGACGCCGCTAACGAGTAAGCTATTGAAACTTACACCAAAATAGCTTCCACGCCGCATCGGAGTGGTATGAGGACGAAATTGACAGCCGGAGATCGAGACCGACCCTGACTTGCGAGAAGGATATAAGAAAGGCGTACCGGGGAAGACAAAGGCTCGACGCTCAGGACACCAGTGCAGCCCACCATCCACGTGACCGCGTAGTCCAATGTACTGGACAGGGCGTCACATCTATTCAGGCTGAAGGTCCGGCCAGTTACCACAAATAGGGTTGGGGTGGTTACCGGAGCTTCGATATTGTTGCACCCTGGCCTCGCCAGGCTTTCGTCCCGGTTCTCCATCACAATCTCCAGCGCGGGGCTAAGGGATCCCTGTGCCCAGTACCTTCGAGCCCGAGCACTTCCGACCAAGTCATAGCGTCAGGCATGCCTAATCCCGGACGAATGATGCGACAAATCTGTTCTCGTGAACGTGCGAGCGCGCCGGAGTACAAGCGACTGCGCCTGCCATTCTGAGCATCAGGCTCACCGGTCTCCCCTTCGCGCAAGCAACGAGGCCCACGCACGTGCGGCTCAATCACGGATGCGATGCGTGCGCGCCTGGCGGCATTGCGACTGTAATAAAAGAGAAACAAAATATTCATATTGGTTCGCTAACATGATGCCTGGCGCGCATTCTCTCTTCAGGAATAATCATGACTTATACCCTTAAAAAATCAGGCATGCTGGCAGTGTGCCTGTGCTTGATAACCCTCCAGCTTTTCTCACAGGCGGGCGTGGCATCGCTGTCCGGAATGGTGGCAGACCCGTCGCAGGCCATAGTTCCGGGCGCGAAAATCACTGCGACCAATCAAGCCACCGGCATCTCGCGATCGACCACCACCGACGAAGCCGGCTTTTATGCGTTCTCCAGTCTGCCCGTGGGCCCCTATGAAATCTCCGCAGAAGGGACTGGCTTCAACACGTCGCGCCAAAGGATGATGCTCGATCCCTCGGCCAAAGCCCGTGCCGATTTTCAATTAGCCATGGCCGGGGCAAGCACGACTGTTGCAGTTCAGGACGCACCGCCAATGGTTGCGCGCGATGACGCCTCCATCGGAACCGTCATCGAGAATCAGACGATCACGTCAACGCCGCTGTTCGCGCGCAATTGGGACGACCTGATCCGCCTGGCGCCCGGAGTGCAGGCCCAACGGTATACCGAGCAGAGCGGCGGCTCGGCTTCGGGCCGGACCGGCAGCTTCAATATTCACGGCATCGATTCGCTGCAGAACAACTTCATTCTCGACGGTATCGACAACAACACATTCTCCGAGAACGTGCAGGAGTTGAGCACCCAAGCGGCTCGTCCCTCGGTGGACGTCATAGCGGAGTTTAAGCTCATCAGCAGTCCGTACACGGCGGCGTATGGCCGCAGCCCCGGCGCAGTGGTCGACGTTACTACCAAGGGCGGCTCGAATGATCCGCACGCCTTGCTGTTCGAGTACCTTCGCAACCGCGTGTTCGACGCCAATGACTTCTTCTCGAACAGATCGGGCTTGCCGAAACCCGCGAACGTGCAGAATCAGTTTGGCGGCAACGTGGGCGCTCCCGTAGTCAAGAACAAGCTGTTCGGGTTTTTCAACTATGAAGGAACGCGGATCCGCCGCGGAATTACGCGCCTTTCTACGGTGCCTCTGCCGAACGAGCGCAATGGCGACTTCAGCCCGGCGGCCGCCGCGGCCAATGGCATCTCGTACCCGACCATCAAAGATCCCATCACGGGCCAGCCTTATCCGAACAACATCATTCCGGGGGGACAAATCGACCCTTACGGTAAGAAACTGATGAATCTGTTCCCGCTTCCCAACCAGTCTGGAAATGTGAACAACTTCGCGCGGACCGGCGCCCTGATCGATGACATGGATAGCTATGACGCCCGGGTCGACTGGAGCGCGAGCGCGAAGGACCTCGTATTCGGCCGCTACACATCCTCCAATCGTACGCGCGACATCCCCGGCTATTACGGCGGCATCGCCGACGGTACCAGCACTTCCTCCTGGGGCAACTCGACATTGAAGTCGTATAGCGCCGTCATCGGCTGGACCCATGTGTTTGGACCGCGCCTGGTAAATGACTTCCGTCTTGGCTTCGTTCGGAATTTCGCCTACGACCAACAGCAGCCGTTCGGCCTCAACAAAGCCTCCGATTACGTTCCGGGCGTGCCGGACAATCCTGCAGTCGCCGGTGGCGTTTCGTTGACCGCGATTGACAATTACACTTTCATCGGATCGCCGGATTATCTCCCCAAGCAGCAGGTCCCACAACAGTGGCAGTATGTCGATAACCTGTCCTGGAACCGTGGCGCACACTCCCTGAAAGCCGGCATCGATATGCGTCTTCCGATGAGAAACATCTATCAGGACGAAGCCTCGACGCGTGGAACGCTTGAGTTCAGCGGCCAGTATACCGGCAATTCGTACGCTGACACGCTCACCGGCTACGTTCGCCAGGGTACGCTCAATAACGTTTATTTTGTCGACCAGCGTCTATGGATGGCTTCCGGATTTGTTCAGGACGACTGGAAGCTGACCCCGAGGATCACGCTCAACCTGGGACTGCGCTACGAGTTCGCCCCGCCGGTCACGGAAGCCAAGAATCACCAGGCCAACTTCATTGCGGCCGGATCGGGATCTCTCGTATACGCGAAGGACGGCTCGCTGGAAGATCGCACTCTCGTCAAGGTGAACACAAAGAATTTCGCGCCGCGAGTCGGGCTTGCCTGGTCGCTCAACGACAAGACCGTGGTTCGTGGCGGGTATGGTATTTACTATCTCCTCCTCCAGCGAAACGGAAGTGAGAACCAGGTAGCCTTGAACCCGCCCTACCTCCGCCAGACCACCCTGGTCGGGACCTCTACTGCGCCGGCGTTCCTGCTGCAGAATGGATTTCCCACCGGACTTCTCGACCCCGCGAACATCAATCTCGGCCTTACGCGCATCAGAGCGGTGGATCCGAACTCCGCCACGCCGTACGTGCAGCAGTGGAGTCTGGGAATTCAGCGTATGCTTCCGGCCGGCATGGTTGCGACTGTCGACTACGTTGGCACCAAGTCCACGCACCTCGATATTATTCATGATCTGAACCAGCCGATCACCGGGGCAAAACCTTACCCGGGCTTCGCCTATATCGAGTACCAGCAGGCCCTCGGGAACCAGAGCTACAACGGCCTCGAAGCCTCGCTGCAGCGCCGGTTTCACAACGGCTTGTCTTTGAATGCTGCCTGGACCTGGTCTAAGAGCATTCAGACCACGTGGACGCAGACGTACTTCACTCGGGCGCTGAGTGGCTTCGACGTTCCCCAACGATTCGTCGCCAGCTATGTGTACGAGTTGCCATTCGGCAAAGACAAGCCGTTCCTCGGCAATGGCTTCGGGGCGGCGCTGCTTGGCGGCTGGCGCACCGCCGGCGTGTACACGTTCTCGAGCGGGCTCCCATTCTCGGTATCCTCGGGTTCCACTTACTCGAACGCGCTCGATTCTTACGGCGCCACCAACGCCTTGCCGAATGTCATTGGCATTCCCACGATCGTAGGCACTCCGAGCTGCTGGTTCTATGTGTCGACGAACAAGAGCTGCGTCGGCTCGGCTCCCAACGCCTCGAACGCCTTCGCCCTGCAGCAGCCAGGTCAAATCGGCAATGCAGGTGTCAATATTCTTCGCGGACCTCACAGCACGGTCTTTGACTTCTCGCTGATGCGCGATTTCCGTTTCCACGAGTCCGCGAACCTTCAGTTCCGTTGGGAGGTCTTCAATCTGACAAACACGGCCATGTTCGCTCTTCCAGGCGCTACGCTGAGTTCGGGCAGCGTCTCCACAATCAGTTCCCTGGCCGGCGATCCCAGGGTGATGCAGTTCGCCTTGCGTCTCTCGTTCTGATTGGGGATAACCCGGCACTGCTGCCCGCCGTATTACGGCAGCGGCCAGGCCTCGGCTCCCCTCCATGAGCAGGGAGCCGAGGCATCGGTCGGAGCGGTTCCAAGTGTTTTGCGGTCGCATTCACGGGAGGCAAATGCGATTTCCTCCAGATCCGGCTCGTATACCAATCCATTTTCGACGTCTTCACTGGCGAGCGGTTTGCTGGATGGGCCAACTGCGCTGTTCGGGGCCAAAACCCGTAAACTGCTCGAACGGTCCATAAGAATGAAGGTACGGGTCAAGCGAAGTTCGGGCTCCACTCACGGCACATCAACAAGGTAGGCGTTACACCTCCAAGTAGTGCGTTCAACAGCCATCTGAAGGACGATTGCAAAAGACTGCGACAATCCAGGATGTATCCTGGTCCGGCAAGTCCCGTCTCCAGGGCTTCGAAAAATCAGTACCCTGAATATTTTCGTTCATATCTGTTAGAAACTTCTGTTGCTAACGACTACCTTGAGTGTGGGAGGAATGGAATCGATTACGACGGGACAGGCGAGTCAGGATGACTTGTACAGAGACGCGGTGGAGAAATTCGGTTCTTCACTCGAACGGCTCGCGAGCGCCTACGAGGCTGACCCGGAGAAGCGCCGCGACCTGAGCCAGGACATTCTCTTTCAGTTGTGGCGGAGCTTCGGCCGCTACGATGCGCGCTGTTCCATGCGCACCTGGATCTACCGCGTTGCTCACCACGTCGCCGCTTCCCATGTGATGCGCGAGCGCCGGATCTTTTCGACTCTCGTGAGTCTGGAACAACTCGAAGCCCTTCCGGATCAGGCCGAGGGCCAACTGGCTGCAAACCGGCGCCTCAATCTGGAGCGCCTCTCGGCGCTGATTCAGCAGCTGAAGCCGCTTGACCGACAGGTTATTGTCTCTTATCTGGAAGATCTGGATGCGGCATCAATTGGAGAGGTAACAGGACTTTCGCCTGCGAATGTAGCGATGAGAGTGCATCGTATTAAGAAATTGCTTGCAAGGCAATTTCATGGAGGTAAGTATGCCGGATAATCTCCCCGCGGATGACCTGAAAACCCTCTGGCAAAACCAGCCAACGGAGCCATTAACGATGACACTCGAACAGATCCGGCAGAAGGCGCGGGAACTTCATGCAAAGACCCGGCGGGAGTTGTTTGCCAACACCATGGCGGCACTGATTGCTGTGGCTTTCTCGGTTTACGGTATCCTGCACGCGAACGATCTCCTGCTGCTGGTGTTCGCGCTCGCCATTGCGTGGGCGGTGGCTGGCCAGTATTTTATTCACCGGGGTATGTGGTCAGCGATGCCTCCGGGAAACGCGGCTTTGTGCACCGGTTTACAATTTTACCGGGGAGAGATCGAACGGCGACGCTACCTCTTTCGCCGCGTTCTGCAGTGGTCATTCGGGCCGATGGTTCTGTCCATTTTTGCCTGGATCGTCATGATAATCGGGTTCGCGAAGAATCTGGGTCGATCTGCAGCCGCGGTGATCCCGTTCACCACAGCTTTTGCTGTCTGGATCGTCGGGTTCTTCGTCCAGAGGTCGCGAGGACAGAGGGCACTGCAGGGTGAAATGGATCGAATAAAAGATATCGACAGGGAGCCCCGCCCGTAAACGGCGGAAGGGATTACAGGTGATGCCGCGATTCAATCTTTTCATGACGCTTGCCGCATTCGCGGCGTTGCTTGTTTTACGCACAGGATATTTCCAGAGACTGGCAGGGCACGCTGAAAGCGCGTTGGCAGGAACTGTGGACAATCCTGCAAGTTGAGAAGAGCGAGAACGGAGAAGTGGCGGGCCGTTTTGGTGAGCATAGACCAGAGCCAGGACCGAGGAACGGTATGCCGCAACCTCATTCTCGTTCGCCTGTTCAAACGTCAGGCTTGCCATTGGCCAGGTACAAGGCAGCTACATGTGACATATTCGGCCGACCGTCCAGACGACGATGTTCTCGCTGTTCCTGATGAACTCAGCTGAGCCAGCCTATGCTGGGCTCCAGCCTTCAGCCCCGGGGGCTCGGTCGTCGGTTGTTCCCCTGAAAGGCCGAGTGCTTCCACGGTCGAGTGACGTCGATCCGGGTATAACCTGACAGATAACATAGCGGTTGTCGACAAAAAGGAAACCTTACTGTAGAATCTGGCTGGGTTTCGTTGGATCGTTAGTAACAGACTTGGTCAGGTACGGCATTCCGGAAAACCAGGGTATTGGATCCGCACGCTATCGCATGTTTGTAGCGGGATTCGCAACAGCGAGATTCGCAACGTGAACGGATTCACCAGTACGCGATCATACGGCCGGCCGTGATTGCGGTAATCCAGCAGACAAGCGAGATCCCACCAAACACCGCCAACCTCGACCGTTCCCGCTGAGAAAGCTCCCGCACTTTATGCTCCCTCCAGGCCGATGAAGAGCTGAGGAGGAGGACATTCAGGAGGCCGAGGAATATCGCGGGGAATTTAATGTAGAGGAAAGGATTGCCTGTGTACTCCGTCGCCTTTGTGGCAAGCATGCAGATGCCACTGATCACGGCGATAACGAAACCCATGGTGGCAACAGGCACCACAGGCTCGCTGATTGCAGCGAGGGGTACTTTTCGCCAGAGACCCAGCAGCCGCAGATCCAGGACAAGAATGGTTCCGAACAGGGAGGCCACGCCGAGGATATGGACAAGGTTCACGAGGCCATATGTCCACACACCCGACTCGCGCATGGCGTGACCCAGGGCGGAACTCTGGAGCCACGCCATGAATTCGTCCAAAATGGTCCTCCGGTTCGGCTATTTGCGGTCAGGATAAACGTTGAACGTGCGGTTGTTCCAAGTTACCCGCTCGCCCTTTATCTCCAGGCGTTTCGGGTCCTTGTTGCGATGGCCATGGATAATAACCGCAGCGCCCACCGGAATGATTCCTTCCTTCAGGCCCGCCCGGTCGGTCCGGGCAGGTGGGGCCAGCGTGATATCCCAGATTTCACCGTTTGAGAGTACTTTCATCGTGGCGTGAGGCCCGGCCAGGCTCACACCGGTAGCGACAGTTCCGGTTAGCTCGAATTCCTCGTCGGCGTTCCCGGCCCAGCCATGATGGGCCAGGGCGGGAAGAGCTGAAAGTGAAAACGCAAGAACACCAAGGCTGACGCAGCGCGAGAGACTTGAGTACATGTAAGATACCTCTCCTTCACAATCATACGACCAGAATCCGCGAACACGGCAATTGGCGCGCCCCCACCCTGAAACTCTCAATATGGCATTCGAGGCGAAAGCAGGATTCCGCAGCCTGACCAGAGGAGATTCGAGACCAAGCTTCGGGGGGCGAAAAGATGCCGGGCAGAGCACCGTTTCATTGTCCGGAAATAATCGAATTTGAAAGCAAGAAACGGGGTGTCGTCGAGGAGGATGTCAGCTAATTTCTTTTATAGCGAGGACGCCGTTTGAGAGACCGGCCGGTTCGTCGGCATGAACACTAATTCGAAGGAAA
>JAUZEU010000617.1 GCA_030838885.1 Bryobacterales bacterium
TGTTTTTAGAGTGCCAGGTTACGTTCCCTGGACTTCCTTGTCTGCCGGTATACCGGCGTGTACCGATTGTTCGGTTTATTAATTTGCGAGGGAGATAACAGGAGGGATACGGCCTGCATTAACATGCAGGCCGTCGTTTCGGTGTAAAGATTCTCGTTCTGCCGACTGCCGCAGCCCGGAAATGCGCCGCACAGGCGCGAAGTTTAAATTCCACTGCTTTGTGAGGATGAACCCGTTACAAACTAGTGGCGGATAGAAAGTTTGGTCAGAACGCTCTTGTAACGCTCGGGGCCAGTGCGCTTGAGGTAAGTCAACAGCCGCCTGCGTTTCGCCACAAGGATCAGTAATCCCCGCCGCGAAGAATGGTCTTTCTTATGTGTCTTGAAGTGCTCTGTCAATTCCGCGATACGCGTTGTCAACAGTGCGATCTGGACTTCCGGCGACCCGGTGTCGGACTTATGGGTCTGGTTCCGGGTGACTACTTGCCGTTTTGCTTCTCCCGCCAATGCCATCTTAAGGGTAACTACTCCTGTTCTTTCTCTTTACTCGTGTGTATCAAAGCCATGGTAGCACAGGGGGCAGATGGCGATGGCAGATCCGCATTCACCGGATGCCATGCCGTGCACAAGTGCCGAAGTTCTAATTATAGCTGGTAGTGAACTTCGTCGTCACCATTGTAGTTTTCATCTATCTACAAGTACATGCGCAGGGTTGGGCTTGTTCATGGCCTCGATTTCCTCGGGCCGCATTGGTAACAGCCCGGGAGATTTGAGGTGCGGCCTTACGCCGCGACGCCCCCCAGGAGATCTACGCCAAAAGGGAGATCTGGGGTTATCGAAAGAGAGGGAGGAAATGCGCTGGCAGCTCTGAGTATTAAGGCGACAAACGGAATCACGATCGGGACGAACACTGCCCACAGGCCGTGTGATCCGGAAGAACTGGTCGCCACGAACACGGCGACGAACGGGAGAATTATATAAAGAGCGGCAATTAAAATTTATTTCTCACTGCGAGGCTCAATATATCCGTCGCCCCCACATCATCTTAAAGTTTTTAAATCTAATTGAAGGTACTTACATTTTGTGCCAATAATCACAATTATAACTTGCTTATTAAATGTACGGCGACGACGTCCGCGCTGACCAGGCGTGTCGTATTGCTTCTTCGAAGCGATGCGTGGATGGTGGCCGGGCTGGCAACCTTAGTTATTCTGGCCTCGGCTCTCGATATTGCAGTTCCGTTTCTCTCGCGGCGGCTCATCGATGGGGTGATTGCCTCGATTCAGACTCCTCCACCCGGTGGATTCAGATGGATATTGTTCGCCGGAGCCGCTATATTCTCGGTCACCGCGCTCACTCGGGTTATTCGGTCCTTTTACAATTACCAATTGTTCCGGACAGCCGCCGGCATCGAAGACAAGGTGAAGAGCGCGGCGTTTGCCAACTTTGTGCAGCTGGATACCACCTATCAGAAACAGGTCAATACCGGTGAGGTAGTGGGGGCGCTGGATCGCGGCGGCACGGCGATTTTCATCGTTCTTTATGAGATTTTTGGGCAAAATCTGGTTCCACCCCTGGTCGTTTTTATCGGCGTCGTGATCTCGCTGCTTGCCAGGAACGGATGGATTGCGCTGGCAGTCGTTGTTCCGCTGCCCGTTTACATGCTTCTTGTCAGTCGTTTCGGGACCAGGATGCAGGACCGAGAGCAACTGGTCACACAAGCCTTCGAAGACGTCACCAAAGAGGCGTATGACATCTCCAGCAATGTCGCAGTGGTCAAAAAGTTTTCCCAGGAGACGCAGGAATCCGCGCGCCAGCGCGGACTCCTGAGCAAGGCGAGGATTCAGCAGTTCGGGGCCGAACGCCTCTGGGCTTTGATTGAAAACACGCAGAACTGCGTCTCAACGTTAGGTCGCGTTGTGGTGATCTGTGCGGGCGGTTATATGGTGCTCACCCGGCGCTGTTCCGTGGGCGACTACGTCCTGTTCATCGCGCTGCAGGATATGGTTTACGCGCCAATTTCGCAACTCTCGGTGATTCTTCCGAAACTTCGCCGCAATCTTTCGCGTTGCGAGCGATTATTCGAGATCCTGGACCAGCACAGCACCGTCCCGGACCAGCCCGGCGCCATGGAACTTGGCGCTCTGCGTCACTCGATTGAGTTCCGCAATGTTTCATTCCGTTACTCCGGCGCGGATCGCTGGACTCTCCAAAACGTGAGCTTCCAGGTGCCCGCAGGCTGTACGGTGGCTCTCATCGGGAAAAGCGGAACGGGAAAAAGCACCCTCATCAATCTGCTTCAACGGGCGTACGATCCGCAGCATGGCGAGATTCTGATCGACGGCGTGGACATCAGGACCGTGACTCAGCGCAGCCTGAGAAAGCAGATTGCAGTGGTGCCCCAGGAGGTAGATTTGTTCTCACGCACCATCGGCGAGAACATCGCGTATGGCTGTAAGGATGTCGACTTGAAGGAAGTGGAATACGCGGCGCGGGTCGCTCAGGCGCACGATTTCATATCGCGGTGCGACAAGGGTTATGACACGAACGTGGGGGAACGCGGATTGTCGCTTTCCGGCGGCGAACGCCAGCGAATTGGGATTGCGCGCGCCATCCTGCGTGACCCCAATATTCTGGTGATGGATGAGGCGACCAGTCACCTGGATACAGAGAGCGAGCAGCTGATTCAGAACGCGACCGACAAGATTATTTCAGGCCGTACATCGTTCGTGATTGCCCACCGGCTTTCGACGGTTCAGAGAGCGGATATAGTGGTGGTCTTCGCTGACGGAGGTATTGAGGCGGTGGGCTGCCATGAACAGTTGCGCCAGACCAGCCCGACGTACAGGCGGCTGTATTCGGTCTGTTGACTCCCGCGGTTCGGAAATACGCAGCCAGCGTCGGCGTATCTTTGGCCTACGAGAGGATGTTCATGATCGGCCCGGTTCCTTCTTCTACCAGATGGAAGGGCCGCCCGTTTAAGATGAAATCCATTTTCTTGTAATTCAGGCCGATTTGACGAAGGATGGTCGACTGCAGATCGCTGATGTAGTGAGGGCTTTCGACGGCCTTGAAGCCAAATTCGTCGGTTGCGCCTTCGATCACCCCGCCTTTGACGCCGCCACCTGCCAGCCATGAAGTGAAACCCATGGCATTATGGTCGCGACCGGTGGTGTTCTGTGACCAGGGTGTGCGCCCAAACTCGGTGGTGAAGACAACCAGGGTCGAATCGAGAAGACCACGCTGCTTCAGATCGCGAAGCAGACCCGCAATCGGCTTATCCACCGCGCGGCACAGGGGCTCGTGCAGTTTCATGTCGTCATGCGCATCCCATGCGCCATTGCCACCACCCGCGTGGCAGATCTGAATGAAGCGGACATCGTTTTCAACCAGGCGGCGCGCCAGAAGCAACTGCTTGCCGAAGGCGTCCGTGTCTTTTTCCCCGATTCCGTAGAGTTCCGTTACATGCTCCGGTTCGTTCGCAGTGTCCACGATGGCAGGCGCCTTCAGCATCATGTTGGCGGCGAGTTCGTAGGACTTGACGCGGGCCGCGATCTCGGTTTCGGCGGCGTAATCGTCGCGAAATTGCCGGTTCAATTCGGACAGCACCTGCATCTGGCGATCGCGTTCCCCGGTGGTGGATGCCTGGGGAGGCAGCAGATCGGGAATGGGATTACCAGAGGACTGGAACGGAGTCGCCGAATAACTGGCGCCCAGATAGCCGCCAGTGAGTTGCACGGGAGATGAAGGGCGGCCAATGTTTACGAATGCCGGCAAATTTTTGTTTGCGGTTCCCAACGCGTAATTCACCCAACTGCCCAGGGTCGGGTGCTCAAATTGCCTGAGCGGCTTGCCGGTGCTGTGCTCCAGAACGGCAGGAAAATGGTTCGTCTGATGGCAAAACATGGAGCGTACAACGGCGATGTCATCGATGACGCCACCTACATTGGGGAACCAGTCTGAGACCGGAATTCCGGACTGACCATAGGGCTTGAAGGTACGCAGGCAGGGGATGACGGGGCGCTTCATGGGCGCAAGGTTATCGCCGAAGCCGACGGCATCCATCATCGTGCCCGCGTACTTATTGCCTTTGGGATCGAAGGTGTCGATGTGGCTGACACCTCCGCACATGAACAGGTAAATGACGGATTTCGCTCGAGGCGGGTCAGGCAATCTTGCTTCGGCAAGTCTGTTTTCATCGGCCCAAAGGGATCCGAGTGCCGCACCAAGAAAGCCGCCCGCGGTCTGGAACAGGAAGCGCCGGCGAGCGGTGCGCCCGCAAGGATATATAGATTGCGAATTTGTCATTGACCCTATCTAACGTAAATGAATTCGTCCAGGTTAAGAAGCAGCCACGCGAAACCCTTCATACGGGAAGCGTCGCCGTTCACATAGGTGAGAGACCGATCCAGTTCAGCGCCGGACGGCTCGCGGCCGAGGGCAGAAAGGTACGCCAGCTTCACAGCTTTGCTGAGGTCGCCCGCGCTTTCTTTGACCACACGATCCGCGAATTTGGACGACTCCGACTCAATCAGGTCATCATTCATCGAGAAAAGCGCCTGCGGAGCCGTGACCGTCTGAGTGCGAATGGGGCAAGGGGTGCGCCCGTCATCCACGTTGAAGGTCAACAGGAAGTTCGGCATGACGTCAGCGTTGGCAGCGTAGCCGCGGACCATGTAGGCGCCTCTGCGATTGGTGCGGCTGTCGAAGTTACCGCCGCCGCGCCCCCCTGCCCCGCCCCGCCTGGGATCGGGCGGCCGCAACTGGAAGGACTTGCCGCCGACGGAGAGGTCAATGTCGTTCGACGCCGAAAGCACGCTGTCCCAGATGGATTCGGCCTCCATGCGCTGCAGGCGGAAGTGCCAGAGGAATGTGTTGCGGGCGTCCAGCTTCTCATTGGCGGCCTGCAGTTCGGGATCGACTTTGGAAGAGAGCTGGTAAGTGTCCGAACTGACGATCAGCCGGTGCAGCCACTTCATGCTGTAGTTGTGAGCTACAAATTCCGAGGCGAGGTAGTCGAGCAGCTTTTGATTGGAAGGTGAGCCGCCGAGGACGCCGAAGTCGCTGGTCGTGCGCTGGAGCCCTTCGCCAAAGTGCCAGGCCCAGATCCGGTTTACGGCCACACGCGCGAAAAGAGGATTTTCGCGGGCAGTAAGCCAGTCGGTAAAGCCCTCGCGGCGGCCTTCACGGAAGTCGACTGTGGAGGGTTTGAAGGGGAATCCGGGCTGGACGGGTTTGTCTTTTTCCGGGCGAGTGGGGTCGCCGGTTGTGAGCATGTAACTCGGTTCCTTCAGGCGGGCGCTGTCTTCTTCGACTGTCCAGTAGGAAGGAAGTTCCGCCGGGCGGGCGAGAGCCGCTTGCTGCTTCAGAAGACCTTCGTATTTGGCGAGTTCTTCCGGCGGCAACACCGCTTTCACTTTGCTGGCATCGATCCGGAGAATGGGGAAGTAATCGTCGTACACTTTTTGCTCGGCGACGGTGCGTTGCGACGTTTCTTTGCGGATAGCAGCCTGCGCGTCCGGCGGGAGTGAGGAGAGGCGCTCCTCATAGAGGCGGGTCCGGTATGGCGCGATCAGGGTCTCAATCTCTCTATCAAGAGGCTCTTTTTTACCGTTGTAGGACTGAACGGCCTTACCGTTGGCGAAGATGTCGGCGGGGGTGGCGAGAGGTACTTTCTTCAGCACGAGAGGGTCGAACAGCGCCTTCATCGAATAGAAATCTTTTTGGCGAATCGGG
Organism: Bryobacterales bacterium; assembly: GCA_030838885.1. Taxonomy (GTDB): domain Bacteria; phylum Acidobacteriota; class Terriglobia; order Bryobacterales; family Bryobacteraceae; genus BOG-234. The sequence continues at coordinate 5,736 of JAUZEU010000617.1, forward strand.
TCGAATTTGTGGTCGTGGCATTTGGCGCAGCCAACGGTCAGACCCATGAAGGCGGTGGAGACCGTCTCGACTGCGGTGAGAGAGAGATCCTGCTCTTTGTCCTCCTGCGTGAGGGCGGCGCGGGAGAGAAACCCGAGCGCGAAGGAATCTTCGAGGGTGCCTGGAGTTCGAACGCGGTATCCGGTGGCGGTGAGTGTGCTGTGTTCACGCGACCGACTGCCCAGGATCTGGGCGCGTGCAAACTGATCGTACGGGATGTCTGCGTTCAGAGATGTAATGACCCAATCGCGCCAAAGATAGATGCCGGAGGCGCCGGGCATACCGCTGTCGAGATCGGCATAGCGAAGGACGTCCAGCCAATGGCGGGCCCAGCGAACGCCGTGCTGCTCGCTGTCAAGAAGGCGGTCAACCACCTTTGAGTATGCGTCGGGTGACTCGTCTTTCAGGAAAGCTTCCTGTTCGGCGGCAGTGGGGGGAAGTCCGGTCAGGTCAAACGAGACGCGGCGGAGAAGCGTCGCGCGGT
>JAUZEU010000626.1 GCA_030838885.1 Bryobacterales bacterium
GCACGTCTGCCGGGAATCCGGCGATAGCGGCGCTGTCCTTTACCCAATCCGCGGGAAATGAAGCGGGTGCATTGTGGATCAGCAGCTTCGCCTGGCTCGCGAGAGCGGCGGCCGCCTTGAAATCTCCCGCCCTGCGAATTCCTGGAATGAAGAACTTCTCCAGAAATTCTCCGTCGTTGTCTGCCTGAAAGTTATTCAGGTCGGCAGCCAGACTCACTCCGGAGCCCGCCAGCGCGCGGGCAAACCAGGTCCACACTCCGGCGCTTTCCAGCCCGATCACATTTACCATGTTGCGTTTCGAGCGCTCTTTCAAGTATGTGATGGCCGTCAGTATATCCTGCACGCGGTTCGCATCGTTTGTCCGGTTGAAGACGGTAAACCCCGGCTTTGACGTATCGCGTGGCGCTTTGGCGCTGCCAGTCTGGAATGAGTCGATGGCAAAAACAACCCCGCCGCGGTCAAGAATGCCTCTGACCAGGCCGTCCTTGCTTTCCGCAGACAACAGGATCGGCGCGATTCCCTCCGGATGCACAATCAGCGTTGCAGCAGCATCCGGGTTCGCGTTGCGCGGTGAAAGCCAAACAGACGGGATCCGGTCTCCTTTTCCGGCGCGGCCGATGACCAGCTTTTCTCCGCCGGGAATCGTTTCGGTTTTCTCGGAAATCACGTCCTTCGGAAGTGGAGCGGACGCAAGCATGGAATAACTCAGGCGCTCCTGGAAGGCTTCCCGTGCACGCGCCAACGATGCCTGATCACGAGGATGCAGGCGCTCGGTATCCTGCCGGGCATCCGCAATCCGGTCTGCTGTGTACCGGTCCATTGTGACTGCGTTGGCTGGCAGCGTTCGGCCGTACAGCGCGAGCAGATCCTGCACCTGGTCAGCCCGAAACGGTTTTTCCGCCACATGCCCCTGAGTGTTGAGTACTCGCGCGCCGAGGAAAGTATAGACCACCTCGCGGCTCGACTGGTTGTAGTTGTGAGGAGAGTCTATCTGCTTTTGTTCGACGTTCTGCGCAGCGTCAAATAGCCGGTAAATACCCTGGATAGCGGGGAACTCTTCGCGGGGGGTATTCCGGGTCCAGTCGCCCGAGGCCGAAACCATCAGAAGCGGGCGCGGCGCCATCATGGCGCCGATCATCACGTTGTTCGCATCCACGCGCAGGTTGGCCGCCTCCTGGCAGCCGCCACCCTGGTGGATGAACGAAATCATGTTCACGGGCGCGGAGACTTTGATGCGGTCGTCCACGGCGGTCAGGAGGAACGTCTGCGTACCGCCGCCGGAGGCTCCGGTGGCGGAAATGCGGTCCGGATCGACATCTGGCAGTGAGGCCAGGAAATCGACAGAGCGAATGCTGTTCCAGAGTTGCAACCCCATCGTGCTGATGTTCCACAAGTCTTCCCGGGGGCCGCCCATTCGCGGACCTTTGTCTCCGTGCGGGATTTGATTGGTGTCGTTATAGCCAACCATGTCGTATGTGAATACCACGAAGCCCTGGCGCGCGAGATTGATACAGCGACCGGGAATCGAAACGATGGCGGTGTTCTCGAGACGCCCGTAATCCCAGTGGCCGTGGGGAGAAATCACGGCCGGGAATGGACCTTTCTTGCCCAGGGGCCGATACAGATTGCCCCCGAGATAGAATCCGGGATAAGTCTCGATCAGCACTTTCTCGACCGAATATCCATTCCCTTCCAGTCTTCCGAAGATCTGGGCGTGAAGCGGCGTTTTGGCGGGCATTGGCATCAGCCCGGCGCTCGCGAGTATCTGTTTGCGCAATTCGACTGCCCGCGCCTGCCAGTCCTCGCGACTGGTGAAGACCGGCATCTGAAAGTGCATGTTCCCGTCTACAACGTTGACGTTGCGGGAGTCCTCTGCCGGAATGGATCCGCCGTTCAGAGCCGCGGCGCTGCAGACCAGCAGCACCGCGGGAAAAAGTGAGAGTCTCATGTCGTGCACCATAAGCTAGAACCGTACCTTCATGCCGAACTGGACGATTCGCTGAGAGTCCTGAACGACAGCTGTGATTTTTCCCGCCTGCGCGGAAGAGATAGTGCTGTTCGGAAGCTTGAAGTTCACATTGTTAAACACGTTGAAGAATTCCGCGCGAAGCTGCACATTCAGACGTTCGCTCAATTTGATCCCCTTGATGATGCCGAGGTCCGCGTTGACAAAGCGGGGCCCGCGCAGGATGTATCTGCCGGAGTTGCCGAAGGTCCCCGGCGCATTCACCGAGAATTTTGAGATATCAAACCACTGCTGGATCTGGTCGTTATGAGATCGGCCGTAATCAAGCTGAGCGCTCCCGCCGCCCAGATAGTTGGCACGGTCCTGGCCGATGCCGCTGAGAGAGTTGTCGACCCCGCTCGTGACGGTAAAAGGGAAGCCGCTCTGGATAGTCAGAATGGGATTGACCTCCCAACCGTCAACAAATTTGGCGAGGATGCCGGTCTTGGTTCCACCGGGCACTTGCCATACACCGGAGAACTTGAAGTTATTGGGAATATCGTTCTGCGACAGGCTGTGCTCGAACTGGCGCGTGAATGGATTCGCTCCGCTCAGATTATCCAGCGTTTTCGAGTAAGTGTAGTTGCTAAGCAACGAGAACCCATGAGAAAGACGCTTCTCGACATTCACCTGAATCGCCTGGTACGCGCTGTTCCCGCCGGGATCGGTCCACTGAACACTACCGTCGGTGTTGTAGACACGCCGCTGCTGTGTATTACCGACAGTTGAGACGCCAGCCGTGTAAATAGCCGGGTTTTGCTGCATGGTGATGGGAAGATACGTTCCCTTATTCCCGAGATAGGCGATGCCGGCCACCCAATTCTGACCGATCTGACGCTCCGCCCGGAGCGTCCAGGTGATTGTTTGGGGAATGTGATAATCCACCGGGAAATAGTTGACGATGCTGTTATTGGGTGAAAATACAAAGTTCGGTCCGGGCACCTGCGGTCCGAAATTATTCGGGAAGGGATTTGCGAGGCCCTTGCTCCCGTAAGGATCCTGGAAAGAGACGCCACTCAGGCTGAACGTTCCCGCGAAGGGCGCCGTATCGGCGTAACCGTTGAAAGCGCCTCCCGACTGGATGGGTGTGTAGTAGATGCCGATTCCCCCGCGGACGCTGGTCTTTCCGTCCTGCGTAAGGCGATAAGCAAACCCGACACGCGGACCGACATTGCCCCAATTCGGGTTTGAGCCGGCAGTTGGACAGCCTGGATCACCTCCATATACGAAGCCATGCGGAGCGTTGGGGTATTTCTTCGATTGGTAAGTGGTGTTGGGATCGAAACATACGACCCTGCCCTGTCGGTCGTAATAAGGAATATAGGGATCCCAGCGAAGTCCGAGATTGAGTGTGAGCCGCTGATTCACTTTCCAGTCGTCCTGGACGAAAAGCGCCCACTTAGTCCCCTTCAGGTCTTTGAATTCACCGCCACCCTGGTTGAATGAAGAGGCGCTTCCTAACATGAAGTCCGCAAGTCCGTTGCCGGAAAGCTGACCATTGAAGGTGAAGTTGCCGGCCATCTGATAGGTGTTCACCAGGTGGTTGGAAACGCGCACAGCCTCGCCCCCGAATTTGAGTTCGTGTGCGCCGGCGATTTTGCTTACCACCTCACGAATCGCGAAATCACCCCGATCAAACTGACCATAGTGGTTAGTGCTGATACTGAAACCGCCCGTGACGTTTACAACCAGCTCCGGCGCGGCTTTTACGGCGGAATCCTGCGGACCGAGAATCTTGACGCCTGCATCTGCGAAACTAAACGGCGCCCCGGAGAGTGAGCCGCCTCGTTGCCTGTTGTAGCCGAAGGTTGTGTTGAATAACAGGGTCGGCGAAACCGTGTAAGTGTGATTCAGTGCGATGCTCTGGACCCGCACGGCGTTTCCGGTATTGGGTGCGGCCAGAACGTTGCCCTTCGGAATAAAGGGCGGTGCATTGAAATCCGTGAAATAGTAATGCCCGCTGATCTGCTGTTTGTTCAGGACATAATCCGCCTTGGTCATGAACTGGTTTTCAGACTGACTGATCGGCGCGCCCGGAAACGTAAGTTGGCCGGCGGGACCATTGGGGAGTGGAATCTGCCCAAGGAAATACTGGGCGACAGGGCTCAGGCGGCTGGAAGGGATCTGATTGTCGGCAAACGATTGGCCGGAAAGCGGATCCACCAGTTGGCGCGAAACAGAAGAGAAATCGCCGTTGCGCTGCGCCTGCGTGGGGACAAACTGAACCTGCCCGGACTGCACGTTGCTCACCTGGGTGCCCTGATATGTTCCGAAATAGAAAAGCTTATCTTTAATCGCCGGGCCACCTAAGCTTCCGCCATACTGATTGCGCTTGAGCGCATCCTGTGCCGGCGCGAAGAACTGACGCGCGTTCAAGGCGCCGTTTCGAAGGAACTCGAAGGCCGATCCGTGAATCTGGTTGGTGCCGGAGCGGGTGACCACGTTGACCACGCCACCCGCCGCATTGCCGTATTCCGCCGAAAAGTTGCTGGACAGGAGATTGAACTCCTGAATGGCGTCAGGATTGGGAAACGGGAGGCTGGTGTTGAGATAAGTGTCGTTGTGGTCCGCACCATCCATCTGGAAATTGACCTGGCCCTGGCCGTTCCCGTTTACGCCCGCAGTTTCCTCGTTCGGGTAGACCCCGCCCTGCCCGCAGATCCGGCAGGAATCGCGTCCGAGATCGACGGTGCCAGCGGCGAGGTACATCAGGCGTTCGGGCCGTCGCCCGTTCAACGGGAGTTCCACAATTGGTACCTCGGTAACCACCTGTCCGGAAGCGGCCGTGCGGGTAGTCACTAACTCTGTCTCGGCAGTAACTCGCACCGTGTCCGTCACATTACCCAACTGGAGCGTGACCGCGACGTTCGCGGACTGATCGACAGTGAGGGTAATGCCTGTCTGCTCGTACGCCGTAAAACCCTCTTTTTCCACTTTGAGCTGATAGGATCCGACCGGGAGTCGGGGGAACAGGAATGTTCCGGTGCCGCTGCTTACGGAGCGCTGCGTGAAACCTGTTTCAGTGTTGCGAACCGTGACTGAGGCTTCGGTCACGGCCGCGCCGGTTGAGTCGGCAACCGCTCCGCCCAGATTGGCGGTGGTGTATTGCGCACCCAATGGCGAAATGCAGAGTAGTAAGAGGGCACACATCGGCAAAGCGAAAAAGCGTCGTCTGAACATCTGTCCTTGTCTCCTCGTCAAGATTCCTTGGTCGCTGACACGGGCTGGATATAGCTCGGCCGGCTTCAGGCAAACGCAACTTGGCGGATCGGATCGTAAAACAGGGCTGTTTCACTTCGGGGTGTGTGATCAGTATGCATTTCCCCGGAGATGAATGTCAACTGCAGTTCTGAAATATTGCTGTGTTAGCAGAAATATCTCTGAATCGTGAGACAGAAAACAGTAAGATTTTGCCCCGATGATCTATCAGAACGGGTGCCGCTCACACCAGGTTCGATACAGACAACGGACAATTCGGGGCTGCCAGCGACAGAGCCTGCGATCGCTTGCCCTGACCACTCGCCGCAGCTCCAAAGCCTTCTTTCCGCATCTGTATTGTTGTAAACAAAGGGTTCAGGATCAAAGAAGGTCCATAGATACAGAATCCGGTTATTCCCAGCCCTTCAGAAGATCCAGAACAAAATGACCGCCCGCGGAAGATGAAACGGATCTTTCACCGGCAAGGCGATCAGATCTTTGATCGGACGCCCTTGCCGGTCGAGGCGCTGGAACCATTCGCCATCCGGCGCCATCGGGAAGTGGTGGAAAGTCCACTCGTGGATCCGGTCATACCACTCCAGACACCAGGACTCACCCGTGAGCCGGAATGCCAGGATCAAAGCGTACAAAGCTTCCGTTTGAGGCCACCAGAGTTTCTTATCCGAATTCGCGAGAAACGGGCGACCTCCCTCCGCGTCAATACCGAGGAACAGGCCACCGAACTCCCGGTCCCATCCTGCCTCGACGTGCCAGCGGATCACTTCGACAGCGCGGCGGATCGCCTCTGAATCATTTCTTCGCCGGGCGCAATGGAGGTTGAACCACATCGACTCAATGGCGTGCCCGGGCATCACGTAAGTGCCCTCGTTTGGTGGCAGCTCCAGATAATCTGCGTTCAAAAACTCCAGGAGGAGTTTGCGTTCCGGTCTTACGAAATTCATCACGCAACCCGCGTATCGATCCGCAGCTGCCGCGATCGTTGCGTCCTGCGTCGTTTCCGCCAATTCGTTCGCGACCTCGGTAAGAATCATTGGAACTCCATGGATCCTGCGCCCGGGAGGCAGGAGGTAGGGCGCCGTCTCACGGAAATCAGGCTCTTCGACGCGTCGCGTAATCCTCCAAAATGTCCGAACTGCGAGTTCCAACAGGCCGGAATCAGGAACGGCGCGACAGTATTCACTGAGGCCGTAGACAAGGAAGCAATCCGAGTAGATACTCGTGGCGCCTTCAAGAGTAGTGCCTTCCCGCGTGGTGCGATAGACCAGCCATCCCGCTTCGTCGCGCGCGTGGGCAAGCAGGAAGGCGATTGTCCTTCGTGCCGTCTGAAGAAATTCAGGTCTCCGCTCAAAACGATTGAAGAGCGCTGCCATCGTCCAGATAAAGCGTGTCTGCGACCAGGTATATTTGTCCGTGCTGATTTTGGTTCCGTCTTCGCTCATGCACGACAGCACGCCGCCGTATTCCTCGTCCACGCCGTGACGAAACCAAAACGGGATGATTCCATCGGACAGGAGAATTCTGTACTGCTCACGGAGCCTGGAAGGATTGAAGTTCACTAATTTCCCGAGGACACGATCTTCCCGTCGATCATGACCATCACCGGCTGAATCTCTCTGATCTGTGCCTCGGGGCACGTAAGGTAATCACGGTCGATGGCCACGAGGTCCGCTAATTTTCCAGGCTCAATCGTTCCGCGCTCCTTTTCGGCAAACTGCAGGTACGCCGGCCAGATGGTGTGCGTCTTCAGCGCCTCGGCGCGGGTGATTTTCTGCTCCGGATGAATGACCTTGCCCTCGGTGGTCAGACGCGTAATCTCTGTCCACATACTCAGAAAGGGATTATACGGGTTGACCGCACTGTTCTTGTTATGACCGATCATGTGATCGCTGCCCGCAGCCACGATGATCCCCGCATCAATGTAAGATCGCAACGGATAGAAGTAACGCATCGCATCGTAACCGAACACCTGTTCCAGCGCGGCGCCATCGAGATACAGCCAGGGCGCCTGCACATCGGCCAGAACACCTAGTTTTTTCATGCGTGCGATGGCTTCGGGGCTCTGAAAGCTGGCATGCATCAGGTGGGACCGGGTGGGACCGATCGGTTTTTCACGATCCAATTGCTCCAAAGTGTCAAGAAAGTTATCGACGGCCCCTCCACCCTGATCGTGCGTCGTCAACTGCCAGCCGCGGTCTCGTGCGGTACGCATAATGGCCAGCAGTTTGGCCGGCGGTATGAACAGCTGTCCGCGATCGTCCGGGTTCGTCTTCCCGTAGAGCTGCTTGCCGAAAGCTCCGTAGGGAGAACGTTGGTAGGCCGTGCCAATCGTCATCCCACCGTCGAGAGTTAATTTGAAGGTCCCAAATTTCAGCCAGGAGTCGCCAGAGTTTGTAGTGTAAGGTGCGGACTGAATCTGCTGCTGCAACGTCCCGGTGGGCTGAGAGGCATCAGGGCGCCACGTCATTACGACGCGAATCGGGAGTCTTCCTGCGGCTTTCAGCTTCTCGTACAGATCGATCTGCTCCGGATTGACCGCGCGGTCTCCCACTGTTGTGAGACCGGCGGCAACATAGCGCTTCAACTGCTGCTCCAGCGCATCGAGTTTCTCGGCTTCGGTGAAATGCGCCGTGCGATCCAAACCGACGATCAGAGAAGGTGCGTTCTTCAGGAGTCCCGTCGGCTCACCCTCCGTATCTTTCACGATCTCACCGGCGGGAGGGTTAGGCGTATCCCGAGTGATGCCACATTTGCGCAACCCGTAAGAATTGAGGATCACGACATAACTCGCGTCGAAAAGAACGGGATGGTCCTTTTCAAAATCCAGCAGTTCCCGGGTGGGCATCTGCAGTTCCGTCAGGCGCGTCGGAAATGTTCGGGGCACGACGATCCATTGCCCCTTCGGCGTCTTCGCTGCCTGCTGCGCAACGTAAGCGCGGACCGCGGCGAAGGAGTTTAAAGGAGCCAGTTGACCACGAAACTCACTCAAGCCGGAATCGACCGCGTGGACGTGGGCATCGACGAGACCCGGCAGCACAGTCTTTCCCTGCAGGTCGACTAATTTCGTCTCGGGACCGCGTTCCGCTTTCAGAACGGCAGCGTCTGATCCCACCGCTGTAATCTTCCCCCGTTTGACGGCGACCGCTTGCTGGATCGTAAATTTCTGGTCGACGGTAACAATTTTTCCATTCCGTAGAATGAGGTCAGCGTTGGCTGCCAATACCAGCGCGGCAGATGCAGTGAGTCCGGCGATCAAACGAAGCACAGACAAGTTATACAACAGGTGTCTCGGGTGTCCGCAGTCGAGGCCCGCGCGTTGCTGGACTCGATCCGTAAGAAGTGTGGCACTTTCGAATCCGTGCACTTTCACGCTGTGTGATCAGCACCTTGTTTGCGTTCCTCAGAGCGATCATCCGGTCGCGGTCCCGTTACGTTATGAGAAGTGTTCCAGTGTTCCTGAATCCCCTCCACTCTCTGAACTGCTCAATAGAACATCTCTACTTTGCACAATTTAGGACATTCTCGTGTTGCGGCGACACCCAGCCCAGCGTCACCCTTTGACACCGCCACTCCGACGTTATAGCCTCGGTGGAACAAGACTGCTTCTTCAACCAGTGTTGTTATGTCCGGAAAGAGGGTCAGAGGGTTATGCTCAGGGTTCCGCGTTCGAACTTCTCATTATTCGTCGCACTTTTTTAGCCGTTGCTTACGCTCCGTTTGTGAACGCCCAGCAGATCACCGGCTCCGTCTTCGACGCTTCAGGCGCCAGCATTCCGGGCGTCACTGTCCGGCTTACCAATACAGGTACCGGCAACGTTGCCAACGTCGTCTCCGATAGCTCGGCCAACTTCCAGTTCCTGCTGCTGCCTCCCGGCAACTACCTGGTGGAGGCGGCTCATCCAGGCTTCAAAGCCTTCAGGCGTGACGGCATCGTTGTCACGGCCGACCGCTCGCTGGCTATTCCGGTCACGCTGAGCATCGGTCAGGCATCGGAAACGGTCGAGGTGGTCGACAGCACCCCGCTGCTTGATCCCAACAGCTCCGACGTCGGGACCACGATTGACAACCAGAAATGGTCGATCTTCCCCTTAACTCCCGCAACCCGATGGGCCTGGCCAATCTCATCCCGACGGTAAAGGGCGTAGGTTATTTCGGCGGACAGGTACTCACCTCCTGGCTGCGTTGGCGCCGTAAACATCGGCGGCGCGCAACCCATGACAGGCGCCTTCCTGATGGACGGTGTTGCCATTGACAAGATGGGCGACGCGGCCGGCCCCAGCACCTTCCTCACCACCGATTCCACGCAGGAGTTCAAGGTCATCACCAACTCCGCCTCCGCCGCATACGGCCGCACCACCGGCGGCGTCATCAGCGCCGTCGGCAAATCCGGCTCCAACAGTTCCACGGCAGCGCTTTCGAATACCTGCAGAACACCGCCTTCAATGCGAACGACTTCTTCAGCAACGCCTCCGGCACGCCCCTTCCCCCGGTCCACCAGAATCAGTTCGGCGGTTCGCTCGGTGGCCGCGTCATCAGGGATCGCACCTTCTTCTTCGGCAACTTCGAAGGCCTTATCCAGCACCTCTCCCTCGCGCGCATCATCAACGCTCCCACCACTCTCCAGCGTACCGGCGACTTCTCCAAAACCCTGGCCGCCAACGGGCAACTGATCACCATCTACGATCCCTACACCACGGTTCCGAACCCCGGTACTGCAGGCGCATTCATTCGCACCGCCTTCCCGGGGAACGTCATCCCGGGCTCGCGCATCAGCCAATTCGCGAGAGCCTTCTTCGCGCTTCATCCGCTGCTGAACCTCGTCGGCGCACCTGTCACCGGCGCGAACAACCTCTTCCAGTCAGGCCCGGTCCCCACAGATCGCCAGACGGGCGGTGTTAAAGTCGACCACAACATCAACACCAACCAGCGCATCGCCATTTGC
>JAUZEU010000674.1 GCA_030838885.1 Bryobacterales bacterium
GAGGGATCAACGGCAGGACTGACAACGACTACCTTGCCTGCGATGTCTCCTTCCGGGCCCGGAATAGTGGCAGGGCTGCCGACCTTGATAAAAGATGCATCTTTCACGGAAACGTTGGTGCGGGCAACCACCTGCGAGATGTCGATGATCGAGACAATCGGGGTTCCGCTGGCCGCCATTTCTCCGGCATAAACGGACCGGTCCGAAACGATGCCAGCGATAGGCGAGCGAACCTCCGCATAAGAGACTTGTACATTTGCGCTTTCGTAATGCGCTTTCGCGGCTTCCACCTGTGCCTGCGCGCCGCGGATCTGCTCCACCTGACCCACGGAACTCAGCGTCTGCAGGTGGCGCTGCACCGTGTCGAACTGGCTTTGCGCCTGGACCATTGCCACCTTGGCATCGTCGGCGAGCTTTTGGGCGAGCGCCCCTTGCTTCACCAGTTCCGTGCGGTTTTCATACACTTTCTTTGCTGCTTCCAGCGACTGCTGCGCATAAGTCACATCTGCCTGTGCCTTGGTTTTCTCATCCAGCATGGTTGCACCCGTCGTAGCCTGGTAAGCAGCCTGGGCCTGATCGTACTGGCTTCTGGTCTCGCTGGCGGCGGATGCAAGATCTCGGTTTTCCAACTCCGCCAGCAACTGCCCGGCTTTCACATGATCGCCGCGACTTACCAAGACGCGCCGCACCGGTGCACTGATCTTCGGCGTGACATTAGCCTGGTTCAGCGGGTACAGAACGGCATCTGCCACGATGATGCGATCCAAAGGACCGCGCCGGGCTGTTTCCACCTGCACGGGTATGGGTACTTCAGCGCCGGCCGCGGCTTCCTTCGCTTTGCCATTGCCGCAGCCTGCGGCAAACATCAGGCATAGAGTGAGCGCGCCAGCCACGGCATTCTGTTTCGTATTCAGCTTCATCAGAGACTCCCCGTTAAGGACTGCAGGTTGGCTAGTGCCACTCGATACCGAATCTGGCCGTCATCATAAGCATTGCGCGCCGCGGTCAATGTCGTTTGTGCGTCCACCACTTCAAACGCGATAGCTTCACCGGCGGTATAGCGCAAAACCGTGAGGCGCAGGCTTTCCGCCCCGAGTTCCAGGGAAGTCCTCAGCAACTCCAGTTGTTGCTGGGCCGCGCGCGCCTCCGCGTAAGCTGCCGCAAGGTTCCCCTGTAACGTTTTGCCGGCCAGGGAGAGATCGAGTTGCGCCTGCGAGTTGCGCAATTCAGCCTGCGCCACTTTACTGCGCGTCGCCCCCCAGTTCCACACCGGAATGTTGAGCGTGACCTGACCGGAATAGCCCAGATTGCGCCGGTTTGCCTCATCGCCCCGTCCCCCGTTGACCGCGAACCGGTTCGCGTCAATGCCATAGAAAAAGTCAAAGGAAAAGGAAGGCAGGTAGGCATGCCGGGCAACGGTCACATCGTAACCGGCAGCCTCGACGCTCAGCTTGGCGGCCCGCAGATCGGGGCTCGTGGCAGTAGCTTTGGCCCGGGCCTCCTCGATTGGCGGCACGATCTCCGCAGTGGTGACGTCATCCACCACGGAGAACTCGGAGGTGAAGTTGGGAAAGATCAGCACGCCGAGGGCGATCTTTGCCTTCTCGATAGACACCTCTGCTTCCTGCACATCGCGTTGCCGCTGTTGCTGCTGGATACGGGCTTTGATGACGTCCGCATGAGCCGCCTCGCCGCCCTTTTCCTCTTTGTCGGTGATGTCGAGGAACCGTTCTGCTTCGGCAAGGCTGCGTTGCGCGTTCGTGAACCTGCGTTGCGCGGAAACAATAGCGAAGTAATTCTGAATGATTGTCAGGCTGAGGCCACGGGCAGCAACATCAACTCTCGCGCGGGCCACCGCCTCACCCGCCAGGGCACGCCGGGTTTCAGCCTTGCGGAAAAATGCCAGCATTTCTTCGTGCACCTGTGCCTGTTCGTTATACACATGTACGCCGTCATTCGCAACAAAAACGCCAGAGGGCGTACCGTTTCCTTCGGTGTGGATGTACTGGTTGAACGCACTCACCGTCGGCAATCGCGCCGCCCGCACCTGTGTTGTGTCCTCTTTGGCCAGCAGGACGGCAAGGTTAGCGCTCTGGATTTGCCCGGCGTACTGGCGAGCCCGCGTCAGAGCATCAGTGAGAGTGATGATGTTAGGTGCGGGCGTTTGAGCACGGGCTACGCTGGCGGTGGTGGCCAAACCGGCAATGGTGGCCACACTAAGAATAAGCGACCGAAGCGGAGTTAGCATATCGTTTGGAGGCAGTCTACCAGTGAAACACAGCAAGCTGAAAAACAACTGAAGACCAATGTTTGACGGTTTGACCCTGCGAATCATCCCCGAAAGGAGTGGCTTTCGGCATTCAGAAGGGTCGCGGTAGCAATTACGAAACCATTCAGAAGCAAACCTCCACCTGGTACGATTTGCGGTTTCAGTTCAATGTCGAAGTAAGAGCGACCAGCAACCAGGCCGCCCCGGACTTTGCTGGCCCTGTAATACAGGGGACGGAGGGGGCGAGATTCGTCTACGTCGATATCGGCACTTTCGCCGGACAAGCGGATTCCTGCTGACCCGCCGAATGAAATTGCCATTAGACGGAATCACTGCCGCGATGATCGAGTCAGGGGCGGTTCTCGAAGCACGAATCCCCGCCACGGCCAAGGACGGTGGACCGAACTGCGGAACCATGAAGCGCAACCGCTTAACAGGCGGCGTCTGGAAGGCGGCGTAGCCAACCCTTCAGAATGCCGCGCAAACGCCGGTCGTTTCCCAGAGCACTGACTCCTGCTGAAACTGTCGTTTGTAGCTTGCGATCAGCGACGTGATCAAATCGCGAACGAGACTCGTATCCGGATGCACGAGCAACAGCACCTTCGAGCGTTCCCGGCTGATTCGGCCGTCAGCAACCAGCCACTGGCCCTTCGCTTCCCATGTGGTGAATCCCTGCGGAAACCGAACCGTTACCTCATCACGCAAAAAGATCTTCCATTGCTTTTCGGTAATTGTACCCAACGGTCGCGCCAGGCCGAAATACAGTGTTGTCCGCGTGTATGGCGTCCCGGAAGCTACGCACCCCCAACTGGATCCGGGCGCGCTTCACCCTGCACCGCGCCTGCCGGAACTGCGGCAAACAAGATGACAAAGAGCATCCTGATGAGCATAGGGCCAATAATAGCCGACGCCTGCTCAGCATTCCAATCTTATTTATTTATATGCACCTTGTAATTAATTCGGTCGCGCGCCCCCCAAAGATACTTATAAGCTTCGCCATCGCGCAGGAAGTCCACTTCGACCACCCTTTCCGCAACTGCCTGCCCGATTACCCAGCCGAGTAACACAGCCCCAGGGCTCAGTCTGGCCATATCCGGATCGAAACCACTCAGGTAGCAAAAGAGCGTTTGGCCAGCCCTGAATCCGTACACCGCCGCTGCAGCTCTGCCCCCAATCCGCAGCACAGACAACCTGAGATCGCCACCCTCCGAAAAGCTGTTCGCTACCTCACGATGAAACCGCTGCAGTGAGTCGCTCAGGGCGCCCCAACGCAATCCATGCAGCCGAAAGAACTCATCCATGCAGTACTCAACCGTTCCTGCAGTAGCAGTCATAAATTCGAAATCCTGGCTCTTCAATAACCTGTTCCGCGCGCGCCGCCAATCGGTGCGCTGCTTCTCATCCATCGATCCAGGCCAGGCACTCAATTCGAGCACGGGGCAAACCGAGCACTCTTCCGCAGGCCATCCGTGGAGTAATCCGGACCCGGGCCGCAATTCCTGCAAGTTAAGTACATCCCAATTGTGTAAGCCCGCAAGAAACTGCCGCACGGCGGTTACGCACGCTTGTTCGCACTCAGGCGCGAAAAGCAGATCTCCGTAGTCACTGATCCCCGCGCCCAGAAATGAGACAGTGCGCTCATCAGTCCCCCAGCAAAACAACGGCGCGAAACCGACCAGCTTCCCATGCTCCCGAATCGCCAGCGCCAGAATTCGACCGCCACCAAACAGATGTTTAGTCCAGGGCAACAACCATTGGGGGGATTGGAATGGCGTTGCGCTCGGACAGGCTCGCCACAATGTCAGCCACTCCGGCCCCAACGTTTCCATTCCGGCCAGAGTCTCGATAATGTCAATGCTCATCGGCCGATCAGGCTCTCATACATCAGCAGGTAATCCGAGAACATCCTGACTGCGGAGAAACGGGCGAGCGCTGAACTCCGACAGGAATGCGGATCCAGCCGGCTGCACTCGGGTATGGCCTCCGCCATCTGCTGCACATCGTCAACAAGGAACCCCGTAACCCCGTCCTGCACAACCTCCGGCAGCGCACCCGACCGGAACGCCACAACCGGAGTCCCACACATTCCGGCCTCCATCGCCACAAGAGAACTGGTTTCGGGCGCCAGGCTCGGCACCAGTAAACACTTGGCCGCCGTCAGCAGTCGACGCTTCGCCTGGGGGCCGGCCGTCCCGACAAACCGCGCTGTCCTCCCGCACCTCGGCAGGATCTCTTGCGCGAAGTACTTCTGATGCGCCTCATACCCATACACCTGGCCCGCCAGCAGGAATGGAACCCCTGCCTGCTCCGAAGCGGTGAACGCAAAATGGTAGCCCTTCTCGGGACAGATGCGGCCAAGCGATACCGCCCATTCCCGCCTCCCGTTATTGCCGAAAGGCAGACCATTCAGCAGATCCGGAACGCCGTTACCGATGAAAGGTAAGAGGTTCGCCGCCTCCGGACAAGCCTCCTCCTGTGACCGCGAAACACAATGGATCCACGTGCCCGGGCGAGCAATCGCAAATACACCCGCTTCGTACCAGGAAGGCGGCAGATGCAAAGTTGCGACTGCCGGAACACCGGCCGGAGGCAGATATTTCAGGAAATCGATCCCATGCAGATGGATCAAATCCGGCTTCCACCTTTCCAGCCCCGCCGCGATAGCATTACGGCAGTTGGCCCACGTGCGCCGGCGCACTTCGAAATCTGAACCCGATTCCGGGAATGGAGTTGCCAGCAGTTCCCCGCATACCTCGGAGCCCTCGCACGCAATCACATAAGATTGGTGTCCCGACCGCGACAGTTCCTGATCGAGCAGGAAAAGTACTTGCTCTGCGCCCCCCGCCGTATCGCCGCGAACCGGAGCAAACGGATAGGCAACACTAAGTATCTTCATCTGTGGGGTGTCTGAAACGATAACTGGTACATCGATTGGCTGTGTGCCCACTCGCACCGTGCCGCCAGTTCTCTCCAGCGATGCCCGGTCATACCCCAGCCCAGTCGTTCATAGTGCAGCGTGCCGGCGTGGGGAGGCTGCGTAAAGTCGTACTTCGGTGCCCGGCGGAACTGCTCCGGACC